>JBKJJI010000270.1:0-7102 GCA_046598115.1 Acidimicrobiia bacterium
ACCTTGTCGAGCAGCGACGCGAGCTCGTCGAGCCCCTCTACACAGGCGAGGTGCTCCCGACACCAGTCTGCACATGCTTCGGCGTACTACGTGGCGCACTCCGACGGCGACATCTTCGTGCGCGCCCCGTCCCAGATCGCCCGGACCATGCCGGGCTCGAAGAAGGCGAACGCCGAGATCACGACGTCGGCGTCGACATCGCCGAGCACACCACCGCGGCCCAGGCCGTAGAAGCCCGCGAGGTCGAGCCCGAGTGCCTCGCCCCGCGCGGTGGTGTCGGGGTGGAGCATGAAGGCTCCCCCGGCGGAGACGACCGCGCCCTTCGTGCGCTCCGCCGTCGTGAGCGTGTCCATCGGCTCAGGCCCCTTCGCCGGTACTGAAGTTGAGGTAGTAACGCGACGGCGTCGGGCCGCGCTGGCCCTGGTACTTCGAGCCTGCCGCGCCCGAGCCGTACGGGTTCTCCGCCGGCGTGGTCATGCGCAGGAACGAGATCTGCCCGATCTTCATCCCCGGGTAGAGCGCGATCGGGAGCGTCGCGACGTTCGAGAGCTCGAGCGTGAGGTGCCCGTCCCAGCCCGCGTCGACGAAGCCGGCCGTCGAATGGATCAGCAGTCCGAGGCGTCCGAGGCTCGACTTCCCCTCGAGCCTCGCCACGAGGTCGTCGGGGAGCGCGACCCGCTCGAGGGTGCTCCCGAGTACGAATTCACCGGGATGGAGGATGAACGCACCGTCGTCGGCGACCTCGACCAGCTCGGTGAGGTCCTCCTGGGACTGCTTCGGGTCGATGTACGGCGTCGTGTCGTTGCGGAACACCCGGAAGAGCCGGTCGACGCGCAGGTCGACCGACGACGGCTGCACCGAGTTCGCCCCCAGCGGCTCGATGACGATGCGCCCGGCGGCGATCTCTTCACGGATGGTGACGTCCGAGAGGATCACGGCGGGGGAGCCTATCGGCGACCGGCTCGGCCGACGGTGCGTGCCCCGGACCAGCCCGCCATGGCGCGCGTCGTGCCAGTATCTCGCCAGTGGCGCCCGATCCGCTCGACACCTCGCTCGGCATCCCGTACGAGCACTTCACGATGCTGCGGACGACCTGCCCCGTCTCGCAGACTGCCTCGGGTGCGTACTACCTCGCCCGCTACGAGGACGTCCTGACCGCGACGAAGGACCTGGAGGCGTTCCAGGCCAGCTTTCGCGAGCCCGGGGTCGTCGTCGCGCCCGAGGAGCAGCTCATCAGCGAGATCCCCGAGCCCCGCCACGGGAAGGTCCGCCGGATCATCAACTCGGCGATCGCCCAGCACCGCATCGGCCGGATCGAGCCCTTCGCCCGAGAGATGTGCGCTGCCCTGCTCGACGCACTCCTCGCGAAGGGCAGCGGCGACCTCGTCGCCGAGTACGTCGCGCCGATCCCCGCGACCGTCATCGCGCACCTGCTCGGCGTCGACCCCGCCGACCACGCACGCTTTTCCAAATGGTCCGACCTGGTCGTGCAGAGCACCTACGCCACCAAGAACCGGCGTGAGGACGGCGTGGACGACGAAGGCTTGGCGGGTGTCGCGCCCGAGTTCACCGCGTACCTCGACACGATGATCGCCGAGCGCCACGCTGCCGCCGAACCGCCCGACGACTTCGTGACCCGACTGCTGCACACCGAGGTCGACGGGCAGCGACTCACCGACGTCGAGATGCGCACGCAGCTCGCGTTCCTGCTCATGGCCGGTAACGAGACGACGCGTCACCTCATCGCCAACATGCTCGAGACTGTCTGCGCCGACCCCGCGCTGCTCGCTCGCCTACAGGCCGATCCGGGGCTCGTCCCCATCGTCGTCGAGGAGTCGTTGCGCCACGACCCCCCCATCCACGTCCTGCTGCGGGACTGCCCGCACGGCGCGGAGGTCGACGGCACGTCGATCCCCGCCGGGGTGAAGGTCGCGTTCGGGCTGGCGTCGGCGAACCGCGACGAGGCGATGTACGACGACCCCGACGCGTTCCGCCTCGATCGTCCGAGCGCCCGGGACCATCTCGCCTTCGGCGGTGGGCCGCACGTATGCCCCGGCGCGTCGCTCGCGCGCCTGGAGGGCCGCATCGCGCTCGAGGTGTTCCTCGAGCGCGTCGCCGAGGCTCGTCTCGACGACGGCTACGCGCGCGAACCGGTACCGGTGTTCTGGGCCAACGGCCCGAGAGCGCTTCCGGTGACGCTGACCGCACGCTGACCGATACCATGGCGCCCCTCGCGGGTGTAGTTCAGAGGTAGAACATCAGCTTCCCAAGCTGAGAACGCGGGTTCGATTCCCGTCACCCGCTCTGTTCATATGCCCAGGTCGGGGGTTGTCTCGTCGATCTGGGCTTCGTTCGTATCCGGTTCCATCGCGCGTCCATGTCCATCGCGGGGGCGGGTGAATATCGCATCCAGCCGCATTGCCACCTCGCGGTCGCGCTCGGTCGAGGCGAGCTGGTAGCGAAGTGCTGCTCGCGGGGAGGCGTGGCCGAGGCGGGCCATGAGTTCGCGCGTCGTCGCGCCGGTCTGTGCGGCGAGGGTGGCGGAGGTCGGCAGGGTCACGTTGTCTGCACCGATCTCGGCCGGGGCCCCCTGCCACGCGTTGTCGAGGGCCGCTCGGAGCAGCGCCAACATCTCACCCAGGTGCAGGCCCTCCGGTCGCGGCGAGCAGCACGCGGGCTCGGTAGCGGCCGCTCGGACGAGCGCCCCTGTGCCCCACCGGGGATCCGACGCGGATTGCGCGCGATGAGCCCGTCATCGCCCACGGTTCCCTCCCGAGGCGTGTTCGCGAGCATCATTGCTTCCCGATGACCATCCGTCTGCGCGCCTCGGATTTCCGCCTTGCTGTGCGAGTCGTCCCCTTCGCGGCGGCGGCGGTGCTGGCAAAGCTCGCCGTCGACGGCGTCGGCTGGGACCGCGTCGAGCTCAACACACTGCACTCCGGGCTGCTCGCCGCGAACGTCTTCCTCATCGGCTTTCTGCTCGCGGGCACGCTGTCGGACTACAAGGAGAGCGAGCGGCTCCCGGCCGAGCTCGCCGCGCGCGCCGAGACGATCGCCGACGAGTGCCAGATCCTCTACCGCGACCAGAAGGCCGACGTGGCCCACCGCTGCCTGAAGCACATGGGCCTCCTCGCGAGCGCGCTCGAGTCGTGGCTGCGCGGCCAGCAGCCGGTCGACGAGCCCCTCGAACGCATCGAGGAGCTGAACTACTACTTCCTCGCGTTCCAACCGCTGACGCAGCCGAACTTCATCGTGCGGCTCAAGCAGGAGCAGAGTGCCCTGCGGCTGCTCGTATTCCGCATCAACACCATCAAGGAGACCTCGTTCGTCGGCGCGGGCTACGTCATCGCGATCGTGGCGTCGGTCCTGCTCGTCATCGCCCTGGTGTTCGCGGACATCGCGCAGCTCGGCGCTGAGTTGTTCCTGCTCGGCTCGATTGCCCTCCTGCTCGGTTACATGATCCTGCTCATCAAGGACCTCGACGACCCCTTCGACTACGACGAGCACGGCCGGCGGGGCGCGGTCGAGGTATCGCTCGCACCGCTGGAGTACCTGTCGAAGCGCATCGCGGGCAAGGCCGCGACGCTCGCCGACGATCCGCGGCCGACCGATCCGTCCGACTGAAGCCCGCCCCGCACGGTCACCGCACCGTTTGGGCCGGGCACCGCGTAGCGGTCGGGGGGTCACGCAACGCGTCGGCGGTCACGGTCAGGATCGCCACAACCCGGCGGGCGGTCTTCGGTTCCCTGCGGAGGTTGGGTGTCGTCTCGGGACTCACGAGCGGCCCCACGACGAAGGCCGTACGACGACGTTGCCGACCTTGTGACCGGTGTCGACTCGCCGATGGGCCTCGACGATGTCGTCGAGGTCGTAGGTCTGATCGTGCACGACGGTCACCACACCGTCAGCCACGAGCCGGAGCAGGAGGTCGAAGTCCGCGGCGCGTTCAGGCGCGCTCCCGGCGACGACGTTGCCGCGTGCGCGGATCGTGTCGCCCAGGCTCGCGACGACGAGCAACAGTCGCCCGTCGGGACGCAGGAGCTGCCTGCCGGACGCGATCGACAGCGTGCCGACCGTGTCGAGCACCACGTCGAACCGTTCGCTCGTCGCGGTGGGATCCTCCGACGTGTAGTCGATGACCCGGTCGGCGCCGAGGTCGGTGACCAGCGCGACGTTCTTGGTGCTCGTCACCCCGGTCACGGTCGCCCCGAAGTGCTTCGCGAGCTGGACCGCGTTCGTGCCGATCGCGCCCGACGCGCCGTTGACCAGCACGGACGTACCCGGACCGACCGACGCCTTGTCACGCAGGAAGAACAGTGCCGTCGTGCCACCGAACAGCACTCCGGCCGCATCGTCGTGCGTCGCCCCGGGCGGCTTGCGGGTGACGTTCTTCGCCGTGACGTACTCCGCGTGCGCCCCCAGCCCCATCCCGGTCATGCCGCACACGTCGTCGCCCGGCACGAGATCGGTCACACGCTCGCCGACGGACTCGACGACGCCAGAGAAGGCGCTGCCGAGGATCGGACGGCGCGGCCGGGTGATGCCGAACATCGCCCGTGCGAAGACGCCGAAGCCCCGCGGGAACCGCGCGGCGCGGATGCGCGAGTCGGCCGACGTGACCGCCGATGCCTCGACCCGTACCAGCACCTCGCGGGCTCGCGGCTGCGGACGGGGGACTTCGGCGATATGGACGACCTCGGGGCCTCCGTACCGATCGAAGACGGCGGCTCTCATGGCACTCGCGGCGCGAGCAACTGCCCGATGCTCAGCAGGAGCTGCCGATCGGTGCGCCGCACACCTGCACGGACCGCGGGCCTTCGAGCCCGCCGCCGCTCACGGCCGACACCTGGTAGTACGCGACGGCACCGGGGGTGTCGACGTAGCTCGTGCCGGAGACCGTCCCGACCAGCGAGCCGCTCATGCCCGAGCTCGACGACCGGTAGATCCGGTACTGGGCCGCGCCGGGCACCGGGTTCCAGCCGAGCGAGACTTCGCCACTCCCACCGCCGGGACCTGCGCTCACTCCCGTGACCTGGTTGGGTGCGGACGGCGCCGTCGTGGTGGTGGGTGGCTGGGTGGTGGTCGGCGGCGCGGTGGTCGTGCTGGTGGTCGTGCTCGAGGACGTCGTCGTGGTGCGGCGGGTCCGTTCCTTGCCGCCATCGTCACCCGAGGCGAGCAACGCTATGGCGACACCGATCGCCGCCCCGACGAGGAGCACACCGAGGAACAACCACCACCAGGTGCGGTCGGGCTCGTCACCGCCGCCGCGGGTCGGTCCCGACCCCGAGGCGGGAGGACCGCCCCCCATGGCGGGGATCTGCTGGGTCTCGCCCAGCCCACCCACCGGGACGGTGGCGTCTGGATCCTGCGGAATGCTCACGCGCTCCCCCAACCATTCAGTGACTTCGGCCGCTCAGTGACTTCGGCCGGTCAGGGACTTCGGTCGCCGAATCCTACGTGCGGACAGGCTCGCGTCGAGCGATCTCCGGCCCGGAGGCTCAGGCGACGCGCACCTTCTGGGCCTCGTCGCCGCGGCGACCTTCGCCGATGTCGAAGGTGACGACCGTCCCCGGGTCAAGCGAGCGATAGCCGCCGCCCTCGATCGAGGAGAAGTGCACGAACAGGTCGTCGCGACCCTCGCACTCGATGAAGCCAAAGCCCTTGCGAGCATCGAACCACTTCACCGTGCCGGTGGGCGCACCGTTCGCCGTCGCGACCGTGGTGGCGACCCGGTTCGAGTCGCGGTTCGTGTCGCCGTTCGAACGCTCCGGGCGCGGACGGGGCTGTTCCTCGCGGCGCGCTGCATTGACCGGCGCGCGATCGCGATCCCGTCCGGCCGGTGCCCGGTCCCGTTCCGTCGCCGCCGACGAAGCTGGGCGCAGGCCCGGGGAGTCGGCGAGGCGGCCCGGGATCCCGAGCCCGATCGGGAGGTTGAGCGTCTTCTGCAGACGCTTGGCCTCGGCCGTCTGGTCGCGGTCGATGAGCGACACGACGTGTCCTGACGCACCCGCACGGGCGGTGCGGCCCGAGCGGTGCGTGTAGTCCTTGGAGTCGGCGGGCGGGTCGAAGTGCACGACGCACGCCACGTCATCGACGTGGATGCCCCTGGCCGCGACATCGGTCGCGATCAGGGCCTGCACCTGTCCTCTCGAGAAGCTCTCGAGCGCGCGGTCGCGCTGGTTCTGGGACCGGCCGCCGTGGATGGCGACCGTGCGCAGGCCCGCCCGGTCGAGGTCGCGCGACACGCGATCGGCGCGCCGCTTCGTCCGGCAGAAGACGATCGTCGGGCCGGCGTCCTTGATGACGTCGGCACACACGCCGAGCCGGTCGCCGTTGTCGATCTTCCAGAAGTGGTGCTCGACGAGGATGTCCTCGTGGGCCGGCTCGGGGAGCCGGTGGACGACCGGGTCATTCTGGTACCGGCGCACGAGTACGTCGACCGCACCGTCGAGCGTCGCCGAGAAGAGCAACGTCTGGCGGTCGTCGGAAGTCTGGTCGAGCAGCCGCTTGACCTCGGGCAGGAAGCCCATGTCGGCCATGCGGTCGGCCTCGTCGACGACGACGAACTGGACCTCGCTGAGGTCGACGTCGCGTGTGCCGACGAGGTCGGCAAGCCGGCCGGGGCAGGCGACGAGCACGTCGACGCCACGCCGCAGCGCCTTGCGCTGGGCCCCGTAGCCGACACCGCCATACACGGTGGCGACCCGGAGCTTCCGCGAGCCGCCGATCATCGTGAGCTCACGCTCGACCTGGGCCGCGAGCTCGCGGGTGGGGACGAGCACGAGGCCGGACGGACGCCCGGGGCGACCGCTGGGGAGAAGCGTGGCGAGCGGGATGCCGAACGCGAGGGTCTTGCCCGAGCCGGTGGGCGCACGCCCGCAGACGTCGCGGCCGGCGATGCCGTCGGGGATGGCCATGGTCTGGATGGGGAAGGGGGATTCGATGCCTCGGGCTCTGAGCGACTCGCTCAGGTCGCGCGGCACGCCGAGATCGGCGAAGGACTGGGTCATGGTGGTGGTTGCTCCGTGGTCACGCTCGACCGGTCTTCGGTCGAGCAGGTGTGGACAGGTCTCACGAGGGGCGGATGAACCCCGAGACGCTG
>JBKJJI010000020.1:0-2924 GCA_046598115.1 Acidimicrobiia bacterium
CGGTGTGACGGGCGCCCTTCGGGTCAGCCGTGGTGCCCGACGTGTAGAAGATCCACCGCACCGGCGCCGACTCGGGTGTCACTGGGACCGGCGCCGCTGGCAGCGTCGCCGGGTCGCCCTCGGGGAGCGACCGGTCGACGAGCAGTACCTCCATGTCCGGCCGGTCCGCCGCGATCGCCGCGGCTTCGGCGCCGAACTCACGACCCTTCCACTCCGACGGCACGATCAGCAGGCGCGCACCGGTCTGGGCCGTGATGAACCCCACCTCGCGTGTCCCGAGGATCGGCAGCATCGGGTTCTGGACCGCGCCCAGTCGCGCGAGCGCCGCGACCAGGACCGCTGACTCGAGCCACGTCGGGAGCATCCACGACACCGGCACGTCGGGGCCGACTCCCAGTGCCTGCAGCCCGGCCGCCGCGCGTTCCGCCGCGGCCTGGAACTCCGCGGCAGTGACGGTGCGGCCGTCCTCGTCGATCGCGAGGAGCAGGTCGGGGGTGCGCTCGGCTCGCGTGACGACGAGCTCCCACAGACCCTGGTTCGCCGTGAACCCGTCGTCGGACATCCGGTTTGCTCCTTGCGCTCGTGGGGTCGGTGTCGGTCGGCCGGTCACCACCTGGAGCTCAGCCGCAGGTGATGCCGCCGTCCATGCTCACGATGTTGCCGATCATGTAGCGGCCCTCGTCGGAGGCCACGAACGCGATCAGGCCCGCGACCTCCTCCGGCTCCGAGTAGCCGACCGGTGACGTGATCCCGGCGAACTCCTCGGGCTTGGCGCCCTCGGGGAACCCCCACGTGGAGATCATCGGCGTCTTCATGCCGCCGGGTGCCACCGCGTTCACGCGCACGCCCTTGGCGCGGTACTCGACGCCGAGCGCTCTCGTGAGGTTCACGACCCCGCCCTTCGACGCGCAGTAGGCCGCCGAGTAGGGCTGACCCATCAGGCCCGCGTTCGAGGCGACGTTGACGATCACGCCACCCTCGCCACCGCGCTCGGTGGCACCGGCCGACGCACGCTCGAGCATGTGGGGCAGCACCGCTCGGCACATGAAGAAGGTGCCGGTGAGGTTCACGCCGATGATGCGCCCCCAGCTCTCGGGGGTCTCCTCCTCGCTCTTCACGAACTTGCCGATCCCGGCGCAGTTCACGAGGACCGAGGGCGGACCGAGCCGGTCCACGACGGACGCCACCGCGGCCTCGACCGAGGCGAAGTCGCTCACGTCGACGGCGTGGGCACTCGCGGCGTCGCCGATCCCGGACGCGGTCTCGTTGGCTGCCGCGTCGTCGAGGTCGAGCACCGCGACCTTCGCGCCCTCGTCGGCGAGACGCCGCGCCGTCGCGCGGCCCAGGCCGGAGCCTGCGCCGGTCACGATCGCGACCTGGTCGGTGAAGCGGGCCATGCCTTCTCCTCTTGTTTCGAGTCTGGTTGCGACGGGTCTGGGTTCGTACCGGTCGTTCCTCGGCGCGTCTCCCGATCCTCGGGGACTCGATGGGCGAATCTAACTGTCCGTCAGATCGGGCACCACATCCCCCGCGTCGACGTCCCGGTAGCCTCGGCCGCCGTGCCCGCTCCCCGGCTCGTCGCCGACCTCTTGCGCGAGGCCGCCACGACGCATCCCGACCGCGACGCCTACGTCCGCGCCGACAAGCGTTCGAGCTACGCGTGGCTCGACCGGGCCGCCGACGGGTTCGCCGCCACGCTGCTCGACCGAGGGGTGGTGCGGGGCGACGTCGTCGTCCTCATGCTCCCATCGTCGACGAAGTTCGCCGTCTGCTATCTGGGCGCGCTGCGCGTCGGCGCGATCACCTCGGCGATCAACCTCCGGCTCGGCCCGCGCGAGCAGGCGAGCATCATCGCCCGCACCGAGCCCGCGGTGACCGTACTCGGCGACGGCGCGCAGGTCCCTGACGGCGTCGACCCGGGCGCGGTCATCCCGGTCACCGGGCTGCGGGAGGCGTTCGAGGCCGACCCGCCGGCGCGTCTCCCGAGGCTCGACCCGTCGGATGCGACCTGCATCGTCTGGACGAGCGGCACGACCGGCGACCCCAAAGGGGCGGTCTACGACCACGAACGCCAGGCCGCGATCTCCCGCAACGTCGGCGAGCTCACGAGCCCCGGCGACCGTCGCCTCGTCGTGCTGCCGTTCCCCCACGTGGGCTACATGACCCGCATGTGGGACGAGCTCGCCAACGCCACCACGATCGTCCTCGGTCGCGAGCCGTGGTCGGCAGAGGAGACCCTCCGACTCATCCGCGACGAGGCGATCACGATGGCGACGGGCGTCCCGACGCAGTGGCAGCGCGTCCTCGACCACCCCGACGTCGCGACGACCGACTTCTCCGGGCTGCGGGTGGCCGGGATCGGCGCGGCGACGATCCCACCCGAGCTCGTGGCCCGGATGCGCGCGACCCTCGGCTGCCCGGTGATCACCCGATACACGAGCACCGAGGCCGGTGTGACCACGAGCACTCTCGCGACCGATCCGCCCGACGTGATCGCCCACACGGTCGGACGGCCGACCGCCGAGGTGGAGCTGCGCATCGTGGACGACGCGACCGGGCTCGACCAGGCCGACGGCGAGGTGGGCGAGGTGCTCTCCCGGTCGCCGGCCATGATGCGCGGCTACTGGCGCGACCCCGAGCTCACCGCGACCGTGATCGACGGCGACGGCTGGCTGCACACCGGCGATCTGGGGTTCATCGACCCCGACGGCAACCTCGGTCTCGTGGGCCGACGCAAGGAGATGTACATCCGCGGCGGGTACAACATCTACCCCGCCGAGGTCGAGAAGGTGCTGAGCGAGCACCCGGCAATCGCACGCGCCGCGGTCGTGGGCGCACCCGACCCCGACCTCGGTGAGGTCGGCGTGGCCTTCGTCGTTGCCGAGCACGGTGCCGACACCGGTGGGCTCGCGACTCCGACGCTG
>JBKJJI010000108.1:0-18468 GCA_046598115.1 Acidimicrobiia bacterium
CGAGTTCCTCGACTTCCGATATCGAGTCATCGACGAGACCCACGGTGAGTTCTGGCTCGACCACTGCGGCGCCCTCCTCGACGCCGAGCCGTTCGGCGAGGAGCGCGTCTTCGGGATGTGCCACACCATCGAGGACCCGACCTTCGACGCCACGGCGTACGCGACGAACCCGCGGGCCCGCATCCGGCCGATCCACCGACCGCCGCGCACTCCTGGCGATCGGCACCCGCACTGCCACTGGACGATCGAGATCGACCCTGCGAACGAACCGGTCACCGCCGCGCCGCTCACGAAGGATGTTGGCGCGTTGCCGTTGGCGTCGGTCCCCAACGAGCGTCGGGGCGACGACTCCGACGGCCTTGCCGACTACTCCGGCGACTTCGACCCGTCGTTCGCCCTAAGGAAGCTCTCCCGGAGCACGCTGGCCGCAGTCGCGCGCGAGTTCCAGGCCCAGTCGCACCTCCTCGCCAGCTCGGCCGAGCTCGCAATCGCCAGCCGGTTCGACGACGAGGCCGCGCGCTCGATGATGGCCGAGCACTGGGTCAGCGTCGCCTGGGTCACGAGCGAACGGCTCGCCGAGCGGCTCGGCGCGAAGGACGGTGGGCCCAACGGAGTCGCGGCCGTGCTCGCGCTCCAGCCCGACCTCTCGTTCGGGTTCGACCGCGCCGTCGAGGTCGACGGCGACCGCGTGCGGCTGACGCTCACCGCCGTCGTGCCCGGGCTCCTCGACCCCGCCCACCCAGGATCGCCCGGGCTGCTCGCGCGTGGCGAACGCCCCGGGATGGAGGCGATGGCCCAGGGCGTCGACGCGCGCGCCCGTCTCGTCGGGCTCGACGTGAGCGGCGACCAGGTCACGGTCGACTTCTCGGTCGCGGCCGACGCGGAACCCGTCGCCGAGCCCGAGGTCGTGGGGCTCATGCGCAACAGCCTCGCCACGTCCTGGGCATTCTCACACTGACCGAATCACGCAACCGAAAGGCAGCACATGTCCGTGTACGACATCTCGATCGCCGGCCTCGATGGCAACCCTGACCAGCTCGCGCAGCAGCGCGGCAAGGCGGCCCTCGTCGTCAACGTCGCCTCGAAGTGCGGACTGACCCCGCAGTACGAGGGCCTCGAGCGCATCCACGAGCAGTACGCGGACCGCGGCTTCACCGTCATCGGTGTGCCGTGCAACCAGTTCCTCGAGCAGGAGCCCGGGTCGGCCGAGGAGATCCAGACGTTCTGCTCCACCACCTACGGCGTCACGTTCCCGCTCACCGAGAAGATCGAGGTCAACGGCGACGGACGCCACCCGCTCTACTCGGAGCTGACCGCGACCGCCGACGCCGAGGGAGTCGACGGCGACATCCGCTGGAACTTCGAGAAGTTCCTCGTCTCGGCCGACGGCGACGTGCTCGCGCGCTTCTCGCCGACGGTCGAGCCTGAAGCGCCCGAGGTCGTCAGCGCGATCGAGGGCGCGCTCCCGGGCTAGGAACGATCAGCCGTCCACGAACCCGCGCTCGGCAGAGGTTGGAGCGCACGCGGGCCGACCGTCTTGAACCGAGAGAGGCAGCCGTGGTCCAGAACCCGACCGACAAGTTCGTCGAGATGCGCCATCGGCCCCCGGAGGAAGCGAAGTTCTTCTGGAACGGTGGCCCGATCGAGGTTGCAGAGCGGACGTGGTTCTCGTCGCTGCTCAGCGGGGTGACCGCGTTCGAGACCGATGACGGGCTCGTGCTCGTCGACACGGGGACAACAGCCTTCGGGCCGCACCTCGCGAAGGAGATCCGCGAGGCGACCGACGCGCCCGTCCACACCGCGATCTACACGCACGGGCACGTCGACCACGCGTTCGGGCTGTCGGCGTTCCTGGCCGACGGGCAGCCGGAACCGGTCGTGATCGGCCACCGGGCGATGCCGGCTCGCTTCGAACGCTACGAGCAGACGTCGCGGCACAACCGCTCACTCAACGCGCGCCAGTTCGGGGGAGCGGTCGACGCCACCGAGACCGTCGACTTCGAAGCCCCGGCGATCCCGCCCAACCTCCTCTACGACGACGAGCTCCGGATCGAGGTCGGCGGCGTCACGTTCGAGCTGTTCCACGCCCGGGGCGAGACCGACGACCACACGTGGGTCTACTGCCCCGACCGCGGCGTGCTCTGTCCTGGCGACCTCGTGATCTGGGGCGTACCGAACGCAGGGAACCCCCAGAAGGTGCAGCGGTACCCGTGGGACTGGGCCGAAGCGCTTCGGGCGATGGCGGCGAAGCAGCCGCGCACCCTCGCGCCTGGCCACGGTGGTCCGGTGGTGGACGATGCGCCGCTCGTCCAGCGCATCCTGCTCGAGACCGCAGAGCTCCTGGAAGCGATCGTGGCCAGGACACTCGCCGTGCTCGAGGACGGGTCGCCGCCGCACGTCGACGTCATGCACCGGGTGGAGATCCCGTCGTCGGACTCGCCGTGGCTCCAGCCGGTGTACGACGAGGGCGAGTTCATCGTCCGCAACGTGATCCGCTACTACGGCGGCTGGTTCTCCGGACGGCCGAGCGAGCTGAAGCCCGCGGATCGGGCGGCGACGGCCACCGCGATCGCAGGTGCCGCCGGCGGCCCGAGTGCCCTCCTCGCGGAAGCGTCCCGCATCGCCGCGGACGGCGATCTCCGCGTCGCGTGCCACCTCGCCGACTACGCGCTCGAGGCCGCACCCGAGGATCCGTCGGTGCAGTCGGGCGTTGCCGCGATCTACGACGAGCGGGCGTCCGCGGAGACGAGCCTGATGGCGATCAACCTCTTTCGATCGGCCGCCGCGTACGCACGGGAGGGACGCCCGTACCGGTAGGCCGGTACGCTCCGCATCATGAACGAATTCAACGAGAAGATCATCGAAGAGTTCCGGTCGAACGAGGGCAAGGTGGGCGGTGGCTTCGAGGGTGCGCCACTCCTGCTCCTCACCACGACCGGTGCGAAGAGCGGACAGCCGCGGGTGGCGCCGCTGGCGTACCTCGCCGACGGCGATCGAGTGATCGTCTTCGGCTCGAAGGCCGGAGCCACGACGAATCCGGACTGGATCCACAACATCCGGGCGAACCCCACCGTCGGGGTCGAGATCGGCGTCGAGCAGTACGAGGCGAACGCCGTCGAGCTGGACGAGCCGGAGCGCGGCGAGATGTTCGCCCGCCAGGTCGCGGCGATGCCGCCGTTCGCCGAGTACGAGGAGAAGTCGGGCGACCGGGTCATCCCGGTCGTGGTGCTGCAGCACGTCGGCTGAACCTGCGCAGCACGACTCCGGGGCGCGCCGCGGGGGCACGCGGCGGGATCAGTGTGTGGGAGCGCGCTCCTCGGCGCGGACGCCTCGCAGCCCGAACCACGCGAGCTCCGACACCCATTGCGCGAGCAGGGTGGGATCGAGCGGCCCCTCGTCGGTGAGCGCGTCGCGGCTCGTCGCCTCCGCGATGCCGATCAGCGCGTGTGCGAGCACCCGACGGTGCTCAGGGGTGCCCTGGATGTCGATGAGCTGGCTGATCGCGTCGGCGGAGTCGTCGAGGATGCGCTCGACGATCTCGGTGAACTCGACGTCGTTGCGTGCGGCTGCGCCGAAGAGCAGGCGGAACGCGGCCTCGTTCCCGGTGACGAACCGGAAGTACGCCGTGAACCCCGCTTCGACGCGCTCTCGCCCCGTGGTCACCTCGCGTGTTGCGACGGCGAGCTCGCCGAGGAGCTGACGACCCACATCGTCGAGCAGCTCGACGAACAGCGCTCGCTTCGAGGGGAAGTGCTGGTAGAGGACGGGCTTCGTGACCCCGGCCCGCGAAGCCACGTCGTCCATGGAGGTCGCGTGGAAGCCCCGTTCGGCGAAGACCTGGCACGAGACGTCGAGGAGCTGGCGTCGCCGCTGCTCGGCGGGGAGTCGAGTTGCCATCGAGGGGGCTCAGACGCTCGACTTCAGTGGCATCACGTAGCGATCCTCGTGATCGAAGTTCCGTGACCACAGCTCGTCGAGACGTGCCTTCTCGTCCGCGGTGAGCGGGAGCTCGGATGCCGCGGCGTACTCACGCACCTCGTCCTCGGTGACGCAGGTGGGGAGCACGTTCGCGAACGTTGGGTTCGCGAGGATCCCGGCGATCGCAGCCTGCCCGATCGTCCGATCGGTGTCTTCCCAGAGGAAGGCGATGCTCTCGGCCTTCTCGAAGTTGTCGAGCATGTTGTCGCGGTTGCGGTGCGACCGGTGGTCTTCCTTCGGGAACACGGTGTCGGGGGTGACCTTGCCGGACAGCGTGTCGGACGCGTGCGGGACACGGGCGATGAGGCTCACGCGGCCCTCCGCGGCGTTCGGCTCTCCGGCGAAGGTGAGACCGGGTTCCTGCTCCAGGATGTTGAACACCGTCTGGAGGGAGACGATCGGACGGTTGCGGACCGACTGGAGTCCCTCTTCGACCCATCCGATCGCGGGCCCGAGCGCGACGCCGAGCTCGCGGATCTTCCCCTCGGCGCGGAGCTGCTCGAGCTCGGCCCAGAGGTCATCGGCGAGGATCGGCTCGATGCGCGCGTTGTGCAGCTGGTACAGCTCGATGCGGTCGGTCTCGAGCCGACGCAACGAGTCTTCGAGCTGCTTGCGTACCGCTTCCGGTCGCCAGTCGTGGGGGCGTTCCGACTGGCCCGGGAACTTCCGCGGGGCGTCGATGTCGTAACCGCACTTCGTGGTGAGAACGATGTCGTCGCGGTTCGTCCGCAGGATGTCGGCGAGCATCGACTCACCGACGCCATCCGTGCCGTAGACGGGTGCGGTGTCGATGAAGTTGATCCCTGCGTCGAGCGCGGCCCTGAGGAGGCCCTGCTTGTCGTCGACCTCGCCCCACCAGTTGCTGGCAAGGGTCCACGTGCCGAAACCGATCTCGGAGACTTCGAGATCCGAGGTGCCGAAGCGGCGGTACCGCATCCTTCTCTCCTCTCGTCGGTCGAACGCTCGCGAGGGTAGATGGTGCGCTCGTGGCCCATCGAACCCCCGAGGGCGGGTCAATGGCGCTGCTGGCGCTCCTCGCGTTCCGCAGCCCGCACCCCGTATCCGAACACGATCGGGACGGGCAGGATCACGGTGGCCGCGACCAGCCCTGCGACCGAGACGGCCACTAGCCACCCGGGGAAGTGGGTGACGGCGGCGATCGCGAACGCGGCCATGGCGACCAGAAGGGCCGAGTAGCCGACGCGCTTGGAGAGCTTCACCGCGCGGGCGATACGGGCGCGGCGGATCAGGACCGGATCGTCGCGTTCGTTCACCAACGGTCCCAACCTACCGCCGAGAGCGCCGCGCGGATCCGGTCGGGGAGACGCCGGAGATCGAAGTGGGTCTCCAGGCACGCCCGGTTCGACGCTTCGGCATCGATGTCCGGGTGCTCGACGAGGCGAGCGACGGCCGCCGGGTCCGTGAGGTCCGGGATCGTGAGGCCGAGGTCGAGCAGCTCATGGAGCACGGGGTAGCGAGCGACGGCGAGTGGCTTGCCCGCGACGAGCGCCTCGATGACCGGGTTGCCGAATCCCTCCCAGCTCGACGGGAGGACGACGACGTCGGCCGCTGCGTACGCGTCGCGGGGTGCGGGGGCGCGCTGGACGGTCACGGGCACGGCCGCCGCCGCGACCAGCCGGTCGAGCTCGTGCTCGAAGCCGTCTTCGGCCGGGCCCGTGATCCAGAACCGGACCGCCTCCTGCGCCCGATCCGCCTGGATCGCCTCGGCGAAGGCGATCCCGGCGCCCACCTCCTTGCGTGGGATCGCGCGGGTCGGTTGGAGCACCACCAGCTCGTCCCCTGGGAACCCGAGGGCTTGGCGGGTGCCGTCCCGATCGCCGGGCCGGGGAGAGAGGTCGAACGCGTTGCGGACGACGACCGAATCGATCCCCCGGTCGGCGAGCGCGTCACATGCCTGCTGATTGATCGTCACGTGGAGCGAGTTCGGGCGTCTGGGTGGGAACGCGTCGAGGTGGGCGAGATGGGGCCGTTCCCAGGGGAGATCGTGATGGTGGAAGAGGACCCTTCCGTCGTGGCGCGCCAGGACGTCCGCGGTGATCCCGGCGGCTTCCTCGTTCAGGGGCAGCGAGCACAGGTTCTCGACGACGACGAGATCGACGCCGGCCAGGGCGGCGGCCAGTGCCGCAGGCTCCGGGGGCGCGCCCGAAGGGTCGATGGCCAGGAACGGGAGCCACGCATCCTCGGGGCGCAGACCGTCACCGAAGTCACCGGCGACGCGTCGGACCGAGAAGTCGAGAGCCTGCAGTGCCCATTCCCACTTGGTGGCTTCGACGGAGACGCCGTCGCTCCCGCCGAGTCGGAAGGAGCAGAGCGCCGCGGTCGGGCGGTGCAACGTCGACCGACGTACGCCGGCTCAGGCGCCCGAGCGGTCGGTCTGCACCCGACGGAGGCGACGGTTCACCGCGTCGAGCACGCCGCGTACTACCGCGTCGTCCGAGACGTTGTGGACGATCGCGGAACCGGTGAGCAGCCATTCGTGTGGCGGGTCGACCACGACGAGTGTGATGAGCACCACGTCGCCGTTCGCCGAGTGCGACAGCTCGGCGCTGGCGACGTCGAGCTGCTCGGCCGCGGGCTCGAGCTGCCGGAGTGCATCGAGTGTCGCGAATGCCACGAGGCGTGGTCGCGTGGCGGCGGCCATCGGTCCTTCGGCGAAGCCGGTCGCCTCGCTGGTGTCGGCCCCGAGCGTGACCTTGACCGAGCCACGGACCCCCGCGCTGCTGGTCTCGATGCTCACGATGCGCATCCGGCGGGCGCTCTCGCCACGCTCCGGAAGCGCTTCGTCGGGGCCGTTGCCACCGAGCTGGACCACCGAGACGATCCGGCGGTCGATGTCGATGCCGAACGACGCGAGCGCGACGGACTGGATGTCGCGCACGACCTGCTTCACGTGCTTCCCGGTACCCGCCAGCACGTGGATCTCGACCGGGCGACCTGCGTCGTCGGCGACCACCCGTGCGGCCATGACATCGGGGAGCCGGCAGAACTCGGCTTCGAGTGCACGGAGGTCGAGCTCGGAGGTCAGTTGGTCCTCGGGCATTCCAGCGCTCCCACGTCGTGTCCCTCCAAGAGAGGGTGCCGCACCTGCACGACAGGATACGGGAATGGTGCACTTCGTGACTGCAGAACCTCGAATTTCGCGCGGAGAGTGGTAGCGCGAGTGCAATCGCGCCCTTGCATCAGTCGATCGATCCGATGAGACTGGTGTGGCTCATGATGACTGTGTGACTCACGAGCGAACCGAGTGCGAGGAGGTGAGCGAACGGAACGGACGGAGCGGGCAGGGCCTCGGCGATCACTGAGGCTCACCAGAGCCTTGAAGCGGAGCGTCACCTCATCGGCCCCTAGCTGTGCCGACGGGAGTTCCCTGAGACAAGGGGGGATTCGCCATGACTAAGAAGGTGATTGCACGCATTGCCATCATCAGCTCAACTGTTTCGGCGTTGCTGCTTTCTGGCGGCGCCAGCCGCATTTGGCGGTAGGCATGCGACAAGCCGAGACCCTGCCCGCTTCGTCCGAACCTTCGCCCCGATTCAATGGTTGATTCTGATCTAGGTCGCACGGGCCGCATTCTCACGACGCTCTGTGTCGCCGTCGCGCTCACAGCACTCGGTGCATCTATCGCGCTCGCGACTACGGGACCTGCGCCGGACATCAAGGCGATTGTCATCTTCGGGGTGTTGTCCATCTTCGCGGCGAATACAAGCGTCGTCTTGCCCAACGACTCGGCACTAAGCGCGAGCTTCATGTTGTGCATCGCGTCGGTCGTCGCGTTCCACAACAACGCGCAGTTCCTTGGGCCGCTAATCGTTGGTATCGGAGCCGGCCTCTACTTGCCGCATGTTCTGGAGCGGGACTGGCGCAAGGCGTTCTTTAACTCTGGAAGCCTGGGCCTCAGCGCTCTGGCAGCCGCAGGGATCTACTCCCTTGTCCCGGATGAGGTGCTGGGATCTGTACCGGGGCTACTCCTTGCCTCGATCCCAACTGCCCTCACGTACTCCCTTGTCAACTTCGGCCTCCTGACGGCCGCGCTGTCCTTGCACGAACGAAGGTCCGCGAAGGCCGTAGCTGAGGATCTCTGGCTAGGCGACTTGCAGATCTATCCGTTCGCGCTGATGGGCGTGCTCCTAGGACAGATCTACGTCGATGTTGGCTCTTGGGTCCTTCCGCTGTTCGTCGCTCCGATCCTCATTGCTCGGACGGCATTCGCGTCGTACCTCGCGCTCCGAGAGGCGCAGGAGGCGACGATCTCGACGCTGATCCGTGCTCTCGAGTCGAAGGACCAGTACACGGCAGGACACGTCGAGCGCGTCGCGCGTTTCGCGGAGCGCATCGGCGTCGAGATGGGATTCCGACCCGCCGAGCTCGAGCGGCTCCGCTACGCCGCGCTCATGCACGACATCGGCAAGCTCGTCGTCCCGAACCAGATCCTCAACAAGCCTGGGCGCCTGACCGAGGCCGAGTTCCAGCTCATGCGGCGTCACGAGCCGGTCTCCGTCGAGCTGCTCCGGCGGATCGACTTCCTTGCACCGATCGCTCCGAGCATCGAGGCCGAAGGGTCGGCGAGCGCGCCGATCGAGACACGGATCATCACGGTCGTGGACGCATTCGACGCGATGACCTCGACGCGCGCCTACCGACGCGCGCTCCGCCAGGAGGTCGCGTTCGCCGAGCTGCGGGAGAAGTCGGGAGCGCAGTTCGATGCCGGGTGCGTCGAGGCGTTGATCGCCGTGATCGAGCGCGGCGGCGAGCGCTATGGCGACGGCTTCGAGACCGACGTCGTCGAGTTCGACGTCCCTCCACCTGTTGCCGGAACGGGGTCCGCCGGGCTCGGCGATCTCGCGGTCGAGGAGAGCGTGCAGCGATGAGTCGGCAAGCGCGGGTCGCATGCATCGTGGGCATCGGCACGCTCGCTGCAGCCGGAGCGATGATCGCCGGGGTCAGGCACTCGACCATCGACCTCATCGTCCTCGCTGCGGGGCTCGTCATCGCCGAGATGTTCGAGATGCACCCTGCGAAGCGGGCGGCGCTCCCGCTTTCGTTCGCCATGCTGGTGGTCCTGGTGCGGGCGGCCGACACATGGGAGTTCGCGCTCATCGTCGCCGCCACCGTCCCGATCGCGGTGCTGCTCCGTCCGGACCCGACAACCATCCGCTCGAAGGGTGCATTGGTGCTCGAACGCTTCGCCGAGGCGGCCGGTGCCGGGTTCGCGTACCACCTCATCGTGGGTGCGATGAAAGGGCAGTCGGCCGAGGCGGGCGTGCTGCTCGCGCTCGCTGGGGCTGCGGTCGCGACCATGGCGGTCTCCGACGCCTTCGTCGCCATCCGCACGAGGCGACTCGCCCCGCTCGGCGCACGCGGCGCAGATCTCGCGCTCGTGACGTCCGGGATGCTGATGGCGGTCGGGTACGCCGGAATCGACTCCGATGGTCGCCTCGGGCTCTGGGGTCCGTTGCTGTTCAGCATCCCGCTGCTCGCGGCCTGGTACTCCTTCGAGGTCCTCGCGTCGACCCGCCGGAACTTCCGCCAGACGGTAGAGGCACTCGGTGTGGCTGCAGAGCTCGGCGGGCTGGTTCGCGCAGGACATTCCGAACGCGTGGCCGAGCTTGTCGTCGCGATGGGCCGAGACCTGCACCTGCACGAAGCCGACATCGAGCACCTCGAGACTGCAGCGCTCCTCCACCACCTCGGGGCGGTCTGCCTCGATGCCCCAGTAGCCGGGGAGGTGCTCGACGCGGCCGCGATCGCCGCGGCCGGTGCCGAGATGCTCCGGGCCAGCGAGGTCCTCGCCCCCGCGGGCGACATCGTGGCCGCCGCGCCGCTGCTCCACCGCGTTCCCGGCGTCCCCGGCGCACAGAAGGACGCACTCGCGGGGCAGATCCTGAAGGTCGCGAGCGCCTTCGACGAGCTGACGGAGGGGCGGGTCGAGCACGAGGCGTGGGCGCTGGAGGCGCTCTACACGGGGCCGCTCTACGTCTACGACGGGCGGGTCGTCGGCTCCCTGGAACGCGTCCTCGAAGGGCGCGTGCTCGCGCGAGCCTGACCGGATGCTCCGCGTCGGCGACGCCGGCGCGTGGAGGAGTAGAGGAGCTCGCAGATCCCGACCGACATGATGAGGTCTCCGAACGAGAACACCTCGTCGAACGGTTCCGGGAGGATGATCCGGTCGTCCAGGAACGGGAGGAGATCGCCGTCGGCCTGAGGGCGATGCTTGACGGTTTGCTCGATTCGTTCGCGGACCCGATTGCCCGCGGCGTCGTTGCCGATGGGTGCGGTCGGCATCCCCTGGTTGAGCCCGATCACGAGCGCATTCAGGGCGATCCCGATCGAGATGAGTCCGAAGCCTCGTGTCTGCAGGTTCGTGAAGCAGAAGGCGAGGACGAGCGCGTACGACACCATGAGGATGCCGTATCCGACGGTCTCGAACTGACGCTCCGGCAGGTCGACGAACTCCAGCGCGGTCTGCAAGGCGAGCCCCGCGAAGAGGAGCCACAGGCCGGCGACCCGAAGGTGTCCGAGCTCACGGAACGATCCCCGAGTGACCAGGACGACGATGAGCGCCGCGACGAACGTCAGGACGAGCAGCCACACACTGAGAACGTAGCGGGCGTTTGCCTCGGGCTGGTGCCTACGATGCACATGTGGCGGAGCTCGAGTACGAGGTGCAGGACGGCATCGCTCGGATGACGATCAATCGTCCGGACCAGCGGAACGCGTTGTCGAACGAGGTGATGCTCGGCCTGCGGAGTCGCGTCGCCGAGGCCCGTTCCGACGACGCCGTTCGCGTGGTGGTGATCACCGGTGCCGGTGATCGAGCGTTCTGCGCCGGCGCCGACCTCACCGGCATCGCCGACAACGCAGGTGCGATCGGCGCGCACGACGGGCGCGGCTTGTTCGCCGATCTCTTCCGGGATCTCTGGGGACTCGGGAAGCCGACGATCGCCCGCGTTCGCGGCTTCGCGCTCGCCGGTGGGTTTGGCCTTGCGATGTCGTGCGACTTCGTCATCGCCGCCGACGACGCGCAGTTCGGGACCCCCGAGGTCAACGTCGGGCTCTGGCCGTACATGATCACGATCCCTCTGCTCCGATCGATGCCGCCGAGGCTCGTCCTCGAGCTGATGATGACCGGCCGGAGGGTCGGCGCGTCCGAAGCTGCGTCGGTCGGGTTCGTGAATCGCGTCGTCCCGGTCGAGGAGCTCGACAATGCCGTGGACACGCTCGCGACCGAGCTCGCGGCCAAGTCGCCGTTGGTGCTTCGGCTCGGCAAGACAGCGTTCACCCGGGTGCTCGACATGGACTCGGAGCACGCGCTCGACTACCTCCAGGCCATGCTGACGATCACGACGTTGTCGGAGGACGCCGCAGAGGGAGTCGCGGCCTTCGCCGAGAAGCGCGCACCTCGCTGGACGGGGCGGTAGCAACGGCGCTGCGACATCGCTCGCCGGGGACCGTGACCGCCGAATTGGCGATCATTTTCGTAGACATCGCGCACGGTCGTGGATATGTTCGTCCGACTGGCATCCGCGATGGCGGGAACCCGGGGCGGCGCAATGGATGCGGCACCAGAGGAGCTCTACCTCCTGATCGCGCAGTACCGAGATGATGCGGTCCGCCTCGCGCGGCGGCTCTCTCGCAACACGGCGGAAGCCGAGGACTTGGCCCAGACGGCGTTGCTCAACGTCCTCAGGCGAGCGGAGTACATCCACGACGAGTCGAAGATCCGCTCCTACCTGCTGACGGCCGTACGCAACGTCTGGCGGAACTCCCTGCGCGCGCGAGGTTCCCGCCGCTTCGTCGGATCGGACGCGGCCGAGCGCATCCCCTCGGATGACCTCGAACCCGAGGAGCAGGTGCTGAACGCGCTCGACGTCTCGGTTGCGAGCTCGGCGATGCTGATGCTCTCGAAGACGAGTCGCGAGATCATCGAGCTCCGATACGGCGAGCGGCTCGACTACCACACGCTCTCGGAGCGCCTGGGCATCACGCCGGTCGCGGCCCGACAGCGCGTGCACCGTGCCCGTGAGGAGCTGGTCAGCGCGTGCATGGAGAAGGTCGCAGAAGCCGGACCCGATGCCTGTCGTGATGTTCGGATCCGCCTCGGCCGCTATCACCGGGGCCTGCTCTCACGTCCCGTACGTGCGCAGCTCGCCCGGCACCTCGACACCTGCGCATCCTGTGCCTCCTGCTACTACCAGCTCGTCGATCTGTACGGCCACCGGTCGGGACCGTCTGGCCGTCGAATCGATGAATAGGCCCGGGGCTGGGAGCGCCTCGATGATCCTCAACGAGGCGTCAAAGCGGCGGGCCGCCTTCGTTGGGGTTGCTTGGTGCTGCGCAGCCGTTGTAGCACTTTCGCTCGCTGTCCTCATCGCGACCTGGGGTTCCGGCGAGCCGTTCGCGCTCGCGGTGATCCTCGCGGCGTTCTTCGTGGCAGCTGAGCACAGAGACAGGGTCTATTCCGATGAAACGGGGCTGAGCGGCAGCATCGCAGTTGGGCTGAGCGCAGCAATCTTCTTGGGTGCTCGAGGCTGGGTCATCGGCGCGTTCTTTGTGTGTGCTGCCGGTGGGTTCTACTTGCCACACATCCGAGTTCGGAGTTGGGGAAAGATCGTCGTGAACATGGCTTGCTTCGGGCTATCCGGGGTGATCGCGGCGCTGGGTGTTCACCTGGTTGTCCTCGCCACAGGACTATCCACTGCAACGGCCCTTCTTCTCGCGACGATTCCCGCTGTCGCGCTCTATTGGGTGGTCAACAGCCTCCTGCTAGGTCTCGCGACCGCGAGTCTCGGCGATGGGCGGATTCTCGCGACTGCGTGGGAGCTCATGCGGTCGGAGACGGTGATGCTCGTCTTCGCTGTTGGGGGCGCCCTGTGCGGGCTCGTCATGGTCGAGGTCGGTCGATGGACGGGTGTGGCGGCCCTCGTCGCGCTCCTCGTCGCAGTCGGCGTCTTCGTGGTCTCGGTGCCGGCAGGGCCGACCACCATCCGGACGGCGTGGCGGACGATGCTCGGTCGCGTCGCGGGGGCTGCGGTCAGTGGGGTCGTGGGCGCCGCGATCCCGAAGCTCGTCGCGTCCGCCGTCGTCGGGGCACTCGTCGGCGGCGTGATCGGCCTCGCAGCAGGGCTGGGCACGGTGACGATCCTGGCGCTCATCCGGCTGCGGATCTCGGGGACACATATCGAGCGCACCGTCTTCGTAGGGTTCGTCATCGCGGAGGTCGCGCTGCCTGCGATCGGAACGGTCAGCGGGGTCGTGGGTGCGTTCGCCGGACTCGGTCCCGCGATCGCGACGGCAGCGGGGTTGGTGGTCGGAGTAGCCGTGGTCGTCGCGTGGCGTCGGCGATCCGTCGATGACGATCCCGTCGACGACGACTATCTTCTCGCCGCGGTGACCGAGGCCATGTTCGACGGCCTTCCGCATCCCGCGAACCGGTCCTGACGACTCGACTCCGCGGTCCTGTGCATCGTGCGAGGATGCGCTCCATGAACAAGGACCGAGCAGAGGGCCAAGGCGAAGCGACCGGCGGAGGCGATCTCCACGACTGGGGCCCGCTTGTCGAGGGACTCGGTGCTCGCAAGACGCGCGCGGCCGGGATGGGTGGACCGGCGCTCGTCGAGCGCCAGCACTCGCTGGGCAAGCTCACCGTGCGGGAACGACTCGAGCTGCTCCTCGATCCGGGAACGTGGATCGAGTACGGGATGCTCGCCGACAGCATGGACGCGGCGTACGCGGAGCGGTTCCTGGCGGCCGACGGCGCGCTGACCGGAGTCGGCGAGGTCGACGGACGCCGCGTCGCGGTTGCCGCGTACGACTTCACCGTCCTCGCGGGGTCGATGGGTCGAATCGGTGAGCAGAAGATCAAGCGGATGCGCGAGCTCGCGCTTCGACAGCGGATCCCGATGATCTGGCTCCTCGATTCAGCGGGTGCACGGATCCAGTCCGACTCGGGGTCGACGTTCGCGGGCGCAGGCGACCTCTTTCGCGAGCAGGTCGCGATGAGCGGCGTGGTTCCGATGGTCGCCGCGATGCTCGGGCACTGCGCAGCCGGCACGGCGTACATCCCTGCCCTTGCCGACTTCGTCCCGATGGTGAAGGGCACGTCGTCGATGGCGCTCGCCGGTCGGCATCTCGTCAAGGCCGCGGTCGGTGAGGACATCACCGAGGAGGAGATGGGCGGATCGGCGGTGCACACGAAGATCTCGGGATGCGCCGACCTCGAGGTCGCCGACGATGCCGATTGTCTCCGGACCGTCCGGCGCTACCTCTCGTTCTTCCCGAGCCACAACCTGGAGCAGCCGCCCGTCCGTGAGAGCAACGATCCGGTGGATCGGCGCTGCACCGAGATCTACGACATCGTGCCGACTGCACCGCGGCGCGCCTACGACGTGCGGAAGGTCGTGCAGGCGGTCGCCGACGATGGCGAGGTCCTCTGGATGAAGCCGGACTGGGCGAAGAACATCACGACCGGGCTGGGGCGGATCGGAGGGCACCCGGTCGGCTTCGTCGCCAACCAACCCATGGTCCTCGGAGGCGCGCTCGACGTGAACGCGGCGGACAAGGCCGCACGGTTCGTCTGGCTGTGCGACGCGTTCAACATCCCGCTGGTCTTCCTCCACGATGTTCCAGGCTTCATCGTCGGGTCTGCGGTCGAGAAGCAGGGGATCATCCGCCACGGTGCCAAGATGCTGTTCGCGGTCAGCGAGGCCACCGTCCCGAAGATCAGCGTCGTGATGCGCAAGAGCTACGGAGCCGGCTACTTCGTCATGAACGGCTACGCCTACGAAGCGGACTACCTCGTCGCGTGGCCGACCGCCGAGATCGCGGTCATGGGTCCCGACGGAGCGGTGAGCATCATCCACCGCAAGACCCTCGAAGCGGTTCCCGAGGAGGAGCGTGTCGCGAAGCGACTCGAGCTCGCCGAGGAGATCCGGAGCAACATCGATCCGTACGTCGCGGCCGGGCATGCACTCGTCGACGACGTGATCGATCCCGCCGACACCCGGGCTGCGATCTGGCGCGGGCTCTCGGCGACACGCGACAAGCAGGTTGTGCGCCCCTGGCGCAAGCACGGAGTCCTGCCGGTCTGAGGAGCCGTCGTCTCTCCGCACCGAGGCCCATACCGCGGACGATCCGACGGAGTCGCGTCGCGCCTCCGATCCCGGCCCGGTACTGGCGGATCTGGGCGGCAACGGGTCTCTCGAACCTCGGGGACGGGATCTCGCTCGTCGCGATGCCGCTGCTCGCGGCATCGTTCACCCAGGATCCGATCACCATCGCCGGCGTCGGGCTGTTCACGCCCCTGGCGAAGATCGTCGTGTCGCTCGGTGGCGGCGTGCTGGTCGACCGGTCCGACCGCCGGGTCCTCATGGTGGCCGCCGACATCTTCCGCCTGATCGCGATGGTCGGGTTCACGGCGCTCGTGATCTCCGACGAGATCTCGTTCGCTGCGGTCTACGCGGTCGTCTTCGTCCTCGCGGTCGGTGAGTTCCTCTACGACACGGCGGCGACAGCGGTCGTCCGCGACATCGTCCCGTCCTCGCGTCTGACGACCGCGAACGGATGGTTGTACGCGGCCGAGGATGGGGCGCAGGACCTCGTGGCACCGCCACTCGGCGCGATGCTCTTCGTCCTCGCGGCATGGGTCCCCTTCGCCCTGGACGCGGGCACGTTCGCGATCTCGGCCCTGATCGTGCTGAGCGTCCGTGGTCGGTTCAAAGCCGAGCGGATCGGTCCGCGTCCATCCGTCCGTCAGGACCTGCGGGCGGGGTTCCGGTTCATCGGCCGCAGCACCTTCTTCCGCTCCGCGATGGTCGTCTGGATGGTGCTGGGCGCCGCGCTCGGGCTGGCGCTCGCCACGCTCGTGCTGTTCGTGCTCGACACCCTCGGGAGCGAGGAGATCGGGTTCGCCGCGGTGGTCACGGCCGGCGCGGTCGGGATCGTCCTCGGCAACCTCCTCACCGGTCGGCTCGAGCGGGCGCTCGGCGCCGGGAACGTGCTGGTCGCAGCGGTCGCGGTCGGGGGCGTGGCACTGCTCGCGACCGGCGCGTCGCCCGTCCTCGTGGCCGCCGCCGGGGCGCAGGCGCTGTGGGGCCTCGGCTTCGCCCTGGCCAACACGCAGATGGTGAGCCTGCGCCAGCGGCTCGTCCCCGACGAGCTCCTCGGACGCGTGACGGGAGTCTTCGGGCTGATGAGCAGCATCGGCATGGTGGTCGGCGTGATGGCTGGAGGGTTGCTCACCCACCTCGGGACGCCACGGGTCCCGCTCCTGGTCGCGGGCGTGGTCCAGATCGGCGCGGGCGTCGCGTGGTGGTTCCTGATCGCACTCGCGGGTGGCGTCGAGGCCGCGGCTCGGCCGGAGGACGACCACCCCCGAGGCTGACGCTACGCTGCCGCGCATGCACGAGATCCGCGCCGAGATCACGGCCAACGTCTGGCAGGTCCGCGTCGAGGAAGGCCAGCTGATCGCCGAGGGCGATGAGCTCGTGATCCTCGAGTCGATGAAGATGGAGATCCCCGTCGTCACCGAGGTTCCCGGCGTGGTGCGCGAGCTGCACGTCGCGCCCGAAGACGTGGTCCAGGAGGGCGACCTGATCGCGTTGATCGACGAGTCCTGAGTGCCCATCGTCTGGCACGTGCGCGACGACGTCGGGGTCGCGCAGATCGACCGACCCGAACGACGGAATGCACTGGACGCGGAGCTGTGCGCCGAGCTCGCCGATCGCCTCGTCGAACACCCCGACCTCGGAGCGATCGTGGTCGGGGCGACCGGGGACCGAGCGTTCTGTGCGGGAGCCGACCTGGGGCGTCGAGCTTCTGATACCGACGGCGGCCTCGAACATGGCGGCGGTGACACGTTCCGTCCCGCGTTCGAGGCGATGCTCGACGCGATCATCGGGTACCCGGCGCCGGTCATCGCCGCGGTCAACGGTGCCGCGCTGGGTGCCGGTATGCAGCTCGCAGTCGCCTGCGACCTCCGGGTGGTCACGCCCACGGCACGATTCGGGATCCCCGCGGGAAAGCTCGGTGTGCTGATCAGCGCCGCGAACGTCCAACGTCTGGTCCAGGTCATCGGTCATGCAGCGGCGCGGGATGTGCTCCTCACCGCCCGAATGCTGGACTGTGACGAAGCAGAGCGTGTGGGCCTGGTCCAACGACGCAGCGACGATCCCCTTGATGCGGCAGTTGCGCTCGCTGCGGAGGTCGTCGCGTTGGCGCCATTGAGCGTCAGAGGCCACAAGGTCGCGCTGCAACGCGTTGCCGAGAGCGCAGCGCTCGATCCGGCGACCCTCGCGGAGCTCGCCGACCGCGAAGCCACAGCGTTCCGGAGCGACGATCTGCAGGAGGGCCTGGCCGCGTTTGCCGAGAAGCGTCCGCCCCGATTCCAGGGCCGCTGATCCTCCGCCTCGCTATTCGCGGTCGGCTTGGCAGCGCTTGCGCGCCTTGTCGAACCGCCCGGCTTCCTCGAGCAGGCGCGTCGCGTTCCGCTTGACGTCCGCGAGCAGGTTCCCCGCGTCGCCGATCCGGAGATCTTTGACCGCCTGCAGGGCGGCTCTCCCGTCGTCGGCGACTGCAGTACCGGTGTCGATGGCGCGCTCGGCCCGTTGGATGGTGCGCACACACGACTCGGGGATGCCGGCGGAGTCGAGCAGCGATCGCCCGAAGGTCGTGCCGACGCCGAGGCCCACGAGCAGCGAGACGATGGTGGGGAGCAGCCCCTTCTTCACCGCGGTGCTGCGGCGACCCGTTGCTGCCTTCTCGGCCAATGCGAGCTCCTGTCCGGTCAGTAGTTCGCGGGCAGGACCCGCTCGATGAACGAGTAGCAGAAGAACAGCGCGACCGCGAACGGGATCGCGCCGACGACCCATGTCCTCCAACCGGGGTGACGATGGAAGAACAGCCACCAGACCAGACCGATCAGCGCGGCGACGAGGGCGGCCAGGGCGGCTGGCCCTGCCGAGCTCGCCTCACCCGACAGCCCCTCCTCCGAGATCTGCGGGCTACCTCGCGAGATCGGCGCCGAAAGCGCAATCTGGTCCGGTTCCAGGTCGGCTTTCACGATCAGCCGCTGCGCCGCCGAATACTTCGGGTTGCAGGTCGTGAGGGTCACCTGTGCGATGAAGCCCTTGCTCGGCGTGTTCGCGTCGACGAGCTTCGGGTCGATCACCCCGATGTCGGACGGCGCCACGATGAGCTGCTCGCTGACGCGGAACCGGAACACGCCGTACAGGGTCTGCACCTGGATCAGATCGCCGTTGACGAGCTGGTCGAGATCACCGAAGGGCGCGCCGTAGGTCGTCCGATGACCCGCGATCGCGGCGTTCCCTGCCTGACCCGGCAACGCGGCCTCCGGATAGAGCCCGGGACCCTTGCGGAGGTCGTCGCGCGCGACGCCGTTCACGACGATCGAGTCGACCCCGATCTTCGGGATCTTGATGCGAGCGACCGGGTCGCCCTCGGCGGGGACCGTCG
>JBKJJI010000229.1:0-6014 GCA_046598115.1 Acidimicrobiia bacterium
CGCAGCTCCATGCGCGCGAGGTGCGACCCCAGGCACCGGTGCGGACCTGCCCCGAAGGCGACATGCCGGTTGGCGGCGCGCGCGAAGTCGACGGTCCCGGCGTCGTCGAACTCGGTCTCGTCGTCGTCGGCCGCGCCGATCATCACGACACACCCATCGCCGGCCTTGATGTCGACGCCCTCGAAGGTCGTGTCCTGGGCGACGATGCGCGGGACCATCGTCACCGGCGTCTCCCAGCGGAGCAGCTCCTCGACCGCGGCAGGCACGAGGCTCGGGTCATCGACCAGCTGGCGACGGAGGTCGGGGTTCCGTGCGAGGTGGACGACCATGCAGTCGAGGGTCGCCGTCACCGTGTCGAGCCCGGCGAGCAGGAGCAGGTGGCAGATGCCGAGCGACTCGTCCTTCGTGAGCGGGCGTCCGTCCACCTCGGCGTGCGCGAGGCGCGACAGGAGACCGTCATCGGGGTTCGCCCGCCGGTCGTCGAGCGCCGCCTCGAAGTACTGCGCGATCGCGTGCCCTGCCTCTCCACGGATGCGCGCCGCTTCGTCCGGGTCGTCCGTACCGGGCCGGATCGTGTCGTCACGCCATTGCAGGAACATCTCGAGGTCCGACTGGGGCCACCCCATCAGTCGGAGGAACACCGCCGAGGGGAACGGCGTCGCAAGGTCCTCGTGGAAGTTGCACGCACCCCGATCGACGAAGGAGTCGATCAGCTCGTTGACCAGCACCCGGACGTCGGGCTCGAGCGCCGCCATCTTCTTCGGCGAGAACTCCGGATCGAGGAGCCGGCGATACTTCGCGTGGTCGGGCGGATCGACCTGCAGCGGGATCAGGGGCTGGTCCTGACCGATGTTGATCGCGCCCGGTGCCGACGAGAACACCTCCGGGTGACGCAGCGCCCACATCGCATCGGCGTACCGGGACACGAAGACCGTCGGGTCACCCATGAGGTTCTCCGACCGTGACACAGGGCACTCGGAGCGGATCTGCCGGTAGGCCTCGTGCGGCGCGTCGGCCGTCGCCGGGTCGAACAACAGCGCGGTCACGTCGGTCATGGGTTCTCCTGGTCGGGATCGGAACGGTCGCCGCGCAAGGCGGCACGGCAGAAGCGCCAGAGGTACGCGGCCTGGTCGAGCGCGTCGACGCGACCGAGGGTCACGTCGTGGATGCCCTCGAGCACAACGGCGAAGATCGTCGCCGCGTCACGGGCCGGGTCGGGGCTCGAGATCACACCCGCGTCGGCGGCGGCAGCGACCTGCTCGACCAGCACGTCGACCATCGGCGCGAGCGCCCGCGCGAGGTCGTCGGGGTGTGCCTCCGAGAGACGACGGTGCTCGCGCACCAGCACACCGGCGTACCCGAGCGCGCCGTCGTGGGTGAGCAGCGCGAACACGCCGGTGACGTAGGACCGCAGGCGCGCTTCGGGATCGGCTTCCCGGCCCACGATATCGGCGAGGATCGTCGCGCCGAGGCGGCTGTCCTCCTCCAGGAGCGCGATGAGAAGGTCGTCCTTGCCCTCGAAGCACCGGTAGAAGCTCTTGAGCGACAGGCCGGAGCGCTCGGTCACCTGGTGCACCGTGAACGTCGCCGTGCCCGTCTCGTTCGCGAGGTCGCGGGCGGCGGCCACGAGACGCTCGATCCGCTCCACCGATCGGGCCCGGGGTGCCTCGAGCGATCGGGCCAACGCACGCTCCCGCCAGGGGAGATCTGCGCTGATCGGTTGGGAGAACATCGTTCTCCAGCCTAGTGGCGACCCGAGCCTCCCCCGAGCGAAGCGCAACGCGGTCGGGCAGACTGCGTCGACGAGCTCGTGCGAATCCTCACGACGACGGAAGGAACCGCCATGGGACTGTTCAAGGGCGCGAAGGACGCGATGGGCAACGCGGGGAACCTGGCCGCCGGTGCCGCCGCCCAGCAGCAGAGCGCCGAGGCGCTCGCCGCCTCGATGCAGGCGGGGCTCACGCCGGACAGCTTCGACCCGAACGACCCCGGGTTCGCCCCGATCGACGGCGTCGACCTCGACGGCTACGCCAAGGGCACGGCTGCAATGGCGAAGGCAGGCACCACCGACGAGGTCGAGGCCTACCGCATCGGCGGCGAGACCGCCCGGAAGTCGGGTCCGGAGTGGAAGGCGATCAACGACGCGTGGATCGAGCGCATGAAGGAGCACCGCGCCGTGATGAACCAGTACGGCGTGCGCTACCAGCAGTACTCCTGATCCGAGTGGCGTAGGGTTCTGCGCCATGACGAAGCATCCGGTAGGTCAGCACATCGCCCGACGCGCGGCAGGCGTCCTCCTGGTTGCGGGCGTGGTGATCGCATCGGCGGCAGCACCGGCATCCGCACAGATCCGACCCGTCGACGGCAACCGGCAAGTCGGTGTCGGCGACCAGTTCGTCCGCGCCGACGAGACCGTCGAGACCGCGGTCATCGCGATCGACGGCGACGCCACCGTCGCCGGCACCGCGACGGAGTCGGTCTTCGTCGTCAAGGGCAACGCCGTGATCAGCGGCCGCGTGGAGGGCAGCGTCATCGTCGTCAACGGGAACGCCCGGATCTCCGGGCGAGTGGACGAAGACGTCGTCGTCCTCGACGGGCGCGCCATCCTCACCGACGGCGCCGTCGTGCGTGGAGACGTGTCGTCGACGGACGAACCCCGAGTCGATCGCGGCGCCCGCGTGAGCGGTGACGTCGACCAGATCGACGTCACGGGCATCTTCACCGCGATCGGCTTTACGATCCTCGGCTACATCTGGGTCGCGGTCACCGTGTCGACCGCGCTGCTCGGCATCCTCCTCCTCCTGCTGTTCCGGAGGCCCTTCGAGGTCGCTGCCGCGACTGAGCGCAGCGACACCGGCAAGTCCATCGGGATCGGGCTCGCGACCGCGATCGGGCTCCCGATCCTCTCGATCGTCGCGATCACGACCCTCCTCGGACTCCCGTTCGGGCTCGGGCTCCTCGGCGCCCAGGGCCTCCTCTGGGCCCTCGGCTACGCCGTCTCGGCACTGTGCCTCGGCCGCGCCCTGATCAAGGCCCCGCGCAGTGCCTTCGGCGCGTTCTTCGCCGGATGGGGGATCCTGCGGGTCGTTGCCGTCATCCCCGGCATCGGCGCGCTCGTCTGGACCGCAGCATCCGTGTTCGGCATCGGCGCGCTCGTGGTCGCTGCAGTCCGGGCCTCCCGCCCGACCGGTGCACCGGACGCGCCCGCGCCGTCCTCGAAGCCCGCGGACGCGACACCGATCGCGACGACACCGGACGCGACGCACGCGCCGACGACGACCACGAAGAAGGTCATCCCCAAGAAGGCGAGCCCGAAGACCGCTGCCCCGGAAGGCGAGGGCTGATCAGCCGATCTCGACGAGCCAGCGGAGCCCGATCGCGTCCATCCCGTCGCTGAGCCGACCGGTGAGCCACGGGAGCTGGTCGAAGAGCAAGACGGCGCCCATGAACGCGAGCATCGCGGCAGACACCAGCGTGAGCCCCTTCGAGTGGCGCTTCACCCAGGCGAGCGGTGCGGCGAATCGCCCGAAGGCGAGTCCCACCGCGAGGAACGACAGTCCGAGGCCCATCGAGTACGCCGCGAGCAGCGCGCCGGCACGAGCGACGTCCTGGCCCTGCGCCGCGAAGTTCAGGACGGTCGCGAGGATCGGTCCGATGCACGGCGTCCACCCGAGTCCGAACGCCACTCCCGCGACCGGCGCGGCGACCGGGCCGAGCCGCTCGAGATGGGGTTGGAACCGGAACTCCCGGTAGAGCCCCGGTTTCATGAGCAGCTGCGAGCCCGCGAGGTAGAGCGCCATCAGGAGCACGATCCCGCCGGTGACACGGGTGAGGGTCGACTGGTTCTCGAACAGGGCGTTCCCAGCCGCGGTCGTGGCCAGGCCCAGGAGCACGAACACCACGGTGAAGCCGAGCACGAAGAGGCCCGTGTTCATCGCGATGCGGCGCAACGCCTTCGGGCTGCCCTCCTCGATCTCGCCGAGCGTGAGCCCCGAGACCAGGCTGAGGTAGCCCGGCACGATCGGGAGCACGCACGGCGAGAGGAACGAGATCACCCCACCGCCGAACGCGGTAAGGAAGTAGACGTCGCTCGTCGCGTCGCGTGCAGCGCCGAGCAGCAGGGCCAGCACTCAGTCCGTCGGGTCGGTCCAGGTGAGCACGCTGAACGCGGCGCCCTGCGGATCGAGGATCGCCGCGAACCGCCCCGGGGGGATGTCGGTCGGCTCGGGCAGCACGGTCGCGCCAAGGCTCGCGGCCATCTTCGCGGTGGCGTCGGTGTCGTCGACGTTGAAGTACACACCCCAGAACGCGGGCATGCCGGGGGCGTACTTCGTGCGCGTGGGCATGTCGTCTCCTCGATGGGATGTCGGAGGCGCTCAGGTCTCCGTCGACGGTACCGCGCGGTCCGCGTCGAGCCGGGTGCGGGCGAGTGCCACGTAGTCGGGATCGGTGTCGTACCCGATGAAGCGGCGGTCGTTGCGCTGCGCGGCGATCGCGGTGGACCCGGACCCCATGAACGGGTCGAGCACCACGTCGCCGCGGTACGTGTAGAGGCGCAGCACCCGTTCCGGAAGCTCGACCGGGAACGGGGCCGGGTGCCCCACCCGCTTCGCCGACTCGGGCCGGATCTCCCACACGTCGAGGGTCGCCTCGAAGAACTCGTCCTTCGTGATCGTGTTCTCGAACGGCATCCCGCGCTTCTCGCGCTCCTTGCGGTCGATCGCGCGATTGAACCGGCCCTTACAGGCGAGGATCACGCGCTCACTGATGTCACGCACGACCGGGTTGGACGCCGAGAGGTACGACCCCACCGCGATCGATCCCGACGCGCCCTTCGCCTTCTTCCAGACGATCTCGCCGCGCAGCAACAACGCGAGGTCGTCCTGGAGGAGACGGGTCACGTCGCCGGCCAGGGACCGGTACGGCTTGCGTCCGAGGTTGGCCACGTTGACCGCGATGCGGCCACCGGGCTCGAGGACACGGCGGCACTCGGCGAACACGTCGCGCAGCATCGCGAGGTACTCGACGTACGACGCGGGGATGTGGCCCTCGCCGAGCTCCTGCTCGTACTGCTTGCCCGCGAAGTAGGGCGGGGACGTGACCACGAGCGCCACGCTGCTGTCGGGGACCGCGCTCATGTCGCGCGCGTCCCCGCAGAGCAACGTGTCGGCGACGGAGCACGGGTTCACAGTCTCGTCGTCGGAGATCTCGGGCGCGACGAACCGGGCGTAGAAGTCGGTGGCGTCGTGGCTCTCACGCTTCCCGGCACCGAAAGAGCTCGTCCGGGTGGCCATCCCCCGCACGGTACCTGCCCGATCGCCCGGGCGCGATCAACCAGGCGCGGGGAGACGGCGACGCCTCCCGAGCACGAATCCTCCCGCTGCGAGCGCGGCGACGACCCCTCCCACCGCGGCGATCCCCGCGGGCGATCCGCCGTCGTCTCCGCCACGAGCCGCACCACCCGCGGCCTGCGTGCCATCACCACCGCCCGATCCCTCGCCGGTGCGATCCTCGGTGGCACCGGCGACCTCGGTGTCGTCCGCCGGGGAGGCGTCCGACCCGCCCGACACCGTCGTGGAGGTGGCCGCCGTCCCGCCTACCGAGGTCCCCGGCACGCCGGCGGTGCCGCCGGCACTCGGCGCGGCCGTCGGCGGCACTGCGGCCGTGGGCGGGGGCGCGCAACCGGCTACCGCGCAGAACGACGTGAACGGTGGCGGGCCACCGGTGCCGTACCGCCATCCCTCGACCGACCCATCGGTCACGGTCGTGCCACCGGCACCCTGTGACGAGTAGGAGAGCCTCGATGCTCCGGGTGCCGCACGCCAGTACGACCAGTACGCGCCGCCGGGTCCGACGAGGCATTCATCCTGGGTCGCTGGGTTGCCCTGGCCGTTGATCGAGCACACCGCTGAACCCTTGGACTCGCCGAAGTTGAGGGTCGTCACACTCGCGACCATCTGCAACGCCTGGAGGCCCGTGACCGTGCTGCCGAAGCTGATCACCTGGTTCGAACC
>JBKJJI010000437.1:0-7281 GCA_046598115.1 Acidimicrobiia bacterium
GCGAGCCCGGGACGCTCGGGGTCTGGCTCGTCGGGGAGGAGGGCGCGCTGTTGGTGCGCCGGGGCGGGTGGCGCGTGCACTGCTATTGCATCCGCGTGCCGGACCCGAACCTCCCGCGTGCGGACCGCGTGGCGCACCTGCTCCTCGCGCTGCGCATGGACGAACGCGGGTTTGCGACGGTCGCCAACTGCGCGTTCTCCGGCGCGCGCTGGCGTGTGCGGCGCCGGCTGGCCCCCCGCATGCGGTCGGGCCTGGACGCCGCGGGCCGGCTCACCCGCGTGTCGGCCCAATCGTCGGCCCAATCGTCGGCCCAATCGTCGGGGAGGTAGAGGTCGAGGGCGAGCGTCTCGCCGGAGATCGTGCGCCACGGGATCCCGGTCCGGACCTCGATCGACGGGACCGACGCTGCCGCCGCCGGGAATGCTGCCACCGGGGCCGGGGAGCCGACACCGGAGGCCGCGAGCAGCGCACCCACCACGGCCGACACCCCGACGAGACGGGCCCACGGACGCTGGGTGCCAGGGCGCGAGGGGTCGGGGCGCGAGGGGTCGGGGCGCGAGGGGTCGGGGCGGCGGGGTGCCATCGCTCCATGTTCGGCGACGGACCTCCGGGAACTCTGCACGGGGCGTGGCCCCAGGCCGCCGCTCGCTCCTACTTCTTCGCCTTCGTGGTGGTCGTGACCGCGACCGGCGTGGGGGCCGGGACGGTCAGCACCTGCCCGACGAGGACCTGGTTGAAGTCGGTGATCCCGTTCGCGGCCGCGAGCACGCTGGGCTCGATCCCGTACTTGCTCGCGATCCCCGACAGGCTCTCCCCGCGGCCGACCGTGTGGAGGATCGGCGCGCCCGTCGTGGTGGTCACGGCCGGAGCCGCCACCACCCGCCGCGCGACGGTGTCACCACCGCCGGTCGCCCGACCGAGCACGAACGCGAGGAGTACGGCGACGCTCGCGATGAGGAGCGTCGGGATCGCCGGCAGCGCGCCGATCGCGCCTCGCGGGGACCAGCCCCCGGATCCGCCGTAGCCGCGCTCCGTCGCGCCGGCACCTCCGCGCGAGCGGGTCGGCCGCGCCGGGCGCACCCACTCCCCTTGCTCGTCGAAGGTCCCTTCCGGACCCCACGACCCCGTTCCCACCCCGCCAGTCTGGGCCGTGCCGGCGGACAGGGCAAGGCGGCGTGCCGAGTCGAGCGCCGCGTCAACGCGCATCGTCCGGAACTTCAGCATCGTGAACTCACGACCGCGCCGTCCGAGCCGACGTTGGTGGAACAGCGTCGGGCCTCGCGACGAGCACCGCACGACGATCGCCAGCGCAGCCAGCACCGGCGAGAGCAGCACGAGCGCGATGCTCGCAACGACGAGGTCGATCCCGCGCTTCGCCGCGCGCACGAGGGGGTCGTACGAGGGCGGGCGGTGGATGACGGCGATCGCGATCCCCCCTCCGACGGTACCGGGTGGGGCTACCGACGTGGGACGGACCCGACCAGGGGCAGTACCGGCGACGGCGGATGCTCTGCGAGCCAGCGCAGCAGGGCGTCGCCGGCGACGGGGCGCCCGAGGAAGTAGCCCTGCCCCATGTCGCAACCCATGCGCGCGAGCTCGGACCAGGCGCCGGCGTCCTCGACGCCCTCGGCGACGACCCGGAGCCCGAGGTTCTGGGCGAGCTCGGTCGTCGAGCGGACGACGATCGCGTCGCGAGCATCGCTCGTCATCCCCGCGACGAACGAACGGTCGATCTTGATCTCGTCGATCGGCAGTCGCTGCAGCGACGGGACCGACGAGAAGCCGGTGCCGAAGTCGTCGATCGACAGCCGGACGCCGAGACCGCTGATCCGCTGCAACGCCTCGGCCACGCGGGCGGTGTCGCCCATGACCTGGGCCTCGGTCACCTCGAGGGTGAGTGCACCCGGCGGCACCTCCCACAGGGTGATGAGGCGCGAGACCTCGTCGAGCAGTCGGCTGTCGAGCAGATCGCGCGCCGACAGGTTGACTGCGACGTCGAGCGGATACCCGGCGTCGCGCCACCTGCCGCGCTGGCGCAACGTCTCCTCGAGCACCCGCATCGTGATCGAGAACATCACCCCGGCGTGCTCCGCCGCGGGGAGGAACGCATCGGGGGCGAGCATCCCCCGCTGCGGGTGCTCCCAACGGACGAGGGCCTCGACCCCGGTGACCACCCCCGTGTGCAGGTCGGCCTTCGGTTGGTAGTGCACGACCAGCTGATCCTCGTCGACCGCGCTGCGGACCTGTCGCGAGAGCTGCGCGACTGCGGTATCGGCATCGGTCTTGGCGAAGACCTGGCATCCGGAGTGCTCGGTCTTCGCGACGTACATCGCTGCGTCGGCCTGGCGGACCAGAGCGGCCGAGTCGTCGCTGTGCGCCGGGGCGAGTGCGATCCCGATGCTGCACCCGACGACGACTTCGCCGGCGTCGATCTTCATCGGCGCGCAGATCGCCGCGTGGATCGCCCACGCACGGACGAGCGCGGCGTCCTCGTCCGGGACCGACCGCAGGAGGACTGCGAACTCGTCGCCGCCGAGGCGGGCGATGACGTCGTCGGGGCGGACCGCACCGCGCAGACGAGACGCCACCGCGCGCAGTGCCTCGTCGCCGTCCGGGTGACCGTAGGTGTCGTTGATCGCCTTGAACTCGTCGAGATCGAGGATCAACACACCGATGTTGGCGGGCTCCGGGCGCCGGGCGAGTGCCGCGTCGATCTCGCGCACGAGCTGGACGCGGTTCGCGAGTCCCGTCAGCGGGTCGTGAAGTGCGTCGTGCTCCTTCTCGGCCGCTTCGCGGCGCAGGCCATCGATGATGCGTCCGTTCTCGAGGGAGACGCTGGCGTGCTCGGCGAGCGCCTCGAGGAGTCGGACATCGTCGGCATCGAACGGCCTCGTCCCGGGCGGTCGGTTCGCGACCATCAGGATCCCCGAGATGCCATCGTCGCCGTGAAGCGGCGCGACGACCCCTTCACGGATCCCCCGTGCTGCGAGGTGCGCTCCGAGGCGCGAATGGTGGTTGCCCGCGGTCAGGATGAACGCCGAGTTGCGTGCCACTGCGAGCGCCCAGATCAGATCCGCGGGATCGACGCTTGCAGCCGTGATCGCTTCTTCGCCGTGCTCGTCGCTCACCACGCGGAGGAGCCCCTCCCCCGCGCGCCGGCCCAGGAGCACGACCTCGGCGCGTGCCGCGCCAGTCGCCGCGCGCGCTTCCCGAAGCACCACGTCGACGACGGAGTCGACCTCGAGCGTGCGTGCGACCTGACCCGTGAAGTCGGCGACGACGGCCAGACCCTGGTAGCGCTTCCGGAGCGACGCGTAGGCGCGATAGGCGAACACGATGACCGCCGCGATGACCACGAGCAGGAGCGCAGCCGCCGGATCACGCCACGCGACGACGACCGCGATGAGGGCGAGGCTCGTGCCGGCGAGTGAAGCCGCGACGCCGAGTCCGGCCGACCACCATGACCCGACCTGGGCGCGACGATCGTCCAGGCCGGCACAGAAGCGGCGCACCGCCGCTGCGATCGCATCCGACGCGAGGACCCCGGCCCCCGCGGCCATCCATCCGGTCGCGGCGATCGCCGATCCGTCGCCGAGGACCGCGCGGAAGATCGCGACGGCCAGCGCGGCACCTGCCAGCACGCCGAGCATCCGAATCGGTGTGGTCCAGCGCAGGATCCGCCGCTGTACGAGGAGTGCGAACACGAGTCCCGCGACGCGGGCGATCAGGAGACCCGGTGGAGCGACGAAGTACAGACCGATCACGAGGGGGAGCTGGGAGAGCGAGACCGAGGAGACCTGCCAACGGTCCTGGAGCGAGATGACGAGGATGTCGGTCACGGCGAAGAGGGCAGCCAGCCAGACCAGGTCGACGCGGACCGGCGCCGGGACCCGGGTGTCGGGGATCCCGCCACCCGCCAGGAGTGCCCCGACGAGGACGGTGAGGAGGGCGGCGACCGTGGCCATCCGTGACCACTCGCTCGCGCCCGAGCGGACCCCCCATGCACGCATACGGTGACTATATAACTACTCTCTGTGGTATTCCAGGTCCGTCGGGTGGAGGCCTGGCGCCAAGAGGTGGCGTCAGCGGGCCCGGCCCGCACCGACGGGGGGCTCGAGTGCCGGGTACGGCTGCGGAGGCACCCATTCGGCGGCCCAGGCCAACAGATCGTCCGCCGCCATCGGGGGGCTCATGAAGTACCCCTGCGCGGCCTCGCAGCCCAAGGCGTGGAGCGCCCACCAGGCGGTGACGTCCTCGACCCCCTCGGCGACGACCCGCAACCCCAGGTTGCGTCCGAGGTGGGCGGTGGATCGCACGATCACGGCATCGTTCTCGTCGTCGCACATGCCCAGCACGAACGACTTGTCGATCTTGATCTCGTGGATGGGCAGCCGCCGCAGCGACGACAGCGAGGAGTACCCCGTCCCGAAGTCGTCGATGGCGACCTTGACGCCCAGATCGCGCAGGGCGACCAGGACCGGGGCGATGACGTCGGGGTCCGCCATGATCTGGCTCTCGGTGATCTCGAGGGTGAGCGACCCGCGCGGGAGTGCTCCCGAGTCGACCTGGCGGCGGATCTCGTCGAGCAGACGTTGATCGACCAGATCACGCGCCGCGATGTTCACGGACATCCCGAGGTCGATGCCGGCGGCCGACCAACCGGCGCGGGTCAGGATCGACTCCTCGAGCACCGCGCGGGTGAGCGGCCAGGTCATGTTCGCGTGCTCGGCCGCCGGGATGAAGGTGTCGGGGAAGAGCAGCCCTCGAACCGGGTGGCGCCACCGCACGAGCGCTTCCACGTTCTCCACCACGCCCGTGCGCAGGTTGACGCTCGGCTGGAAGTGGACGACGAGCTGACCATCGTCGATGCCATCGCGCAGCTCGCCCGCCAGCGCGAGCCGTTCCCGCGAGTGCCCGTCGGTCTCCGACGTGTAGACGTGGTGCCCGGACCGCTCGGCCTTGGCCACGTACATCGCGACGTCCGAGCGCTGGAGCAGCTGGGTGGGGTCGGTGCCATGCTCGGGCGCGAACGCCAGCCCGATGCTGATGCCGACCGCGAGCTCGATCCCGCCGATGGTCATGGGGCGACAGACCGATTCGTGGATCTCGCGCGCCCGCTCGATCGCCACGCTCTCGCTCGCGACGTGAGGGAGCATCACGGCGAACTCGTCGCCCCCCAGGCGGGCGACGACGTCGCCGCTCCGGACCCGCTCGAGGAGCCGAGCCGCGATCTGGGTCAGCACCTCGTCGCCGTCGTGATGTCCGAGGGTGTCGTTGATCTCCTTGAACCGGTCGAGGTCCATGAGCATCACCGCGAGCAGCCCCGAGGGCGGCTCGGCGACGAGCTCGCGGCGCAGCGCACGTAGGAAGTAGGCGCGGTTCGGAAGGCCCGTGAGCGAGTCGTGCAGCGCTTCGTACTCGCGCGTTGCGGCTTCCTGGCGGAGCTCGTCGACGAGGCGCCCGTTCTCGAGCGACACGCTGGCGTGGTTGGCGAGCGTCTCGAAGATACGGAGCTGCTCGGGATCGAACGTCGTGTGCTCGGCCAGGCGGTTCGCGACCATCAGCGCCCCGACGATCCGGCCGTTCCCGTGCAACGGAGCAACCATCGCGTTCGTGATGTGGCGCTCGACGAGGTGCGCTGCCATCCGGACGTCGCTCGTCGTCGCCGTGGCGATGAAGGACCGATCCCCACTCACGAGACGTGCCCACAGCAGATCGGTCGAGTCGGCCGCGCCGAGCGGGGCGACCACCTGCCCGTTGTCCTCGTCGTCGGTGACGCGGATCCCGGCACGGCCGGACTCCAGCTCCACGAGCATGATCTCCGAACGCTCACACCGGGTGAGATCGCGCGCCTCGCGCAGCACCGCCGCCATGACCGAGTCGATCTCGAGCGTGCGACCCACGACGCGCGTGAACCCCTGCAACGTCTCGAGGCTCTGGTACCGGATGCGGAGCGACGCGTAGCCGCGGTAGGCCGCGAACACGACGCCCGCGACCGCACCGAGGAGCCACGATGCCTCGGGCTTGTACCAGACGACGATCACCGCGACGAGCGCCACGCTGGTGTTGGCGAGCGCGGCGCCGAGCCCGGCGACGACCGCCCACCAGCTGTCGGTCGGCAGGCTCCCGGACATGACCCTCACCGCGATCGTGACCGTGGTGGCCGCGACGACGTCGGCCGCGACGACAGCGCAGATTGCTGCGATCCAGCCGATCGGTCCGATCGGGTCTGCGTCACCGAGAACCACCGAGAACACCGCGACCGCCAGCGCGACCTCGGCGAAGAAGCTCGCGACGTTCACCCAGAACTTGATGTCGAAGCGGCGGGCGTGAAGGAGCAAGCCGCCACCCGAGCCCGCGAGGCGCGCCACGATCAATGCAAGGGGCGAGACGAAGAACAGGCCGAGGACGAGCGGGACCTCACTGAGCGAGATCGAGTGGACCTCACGCCGAAGCTCCACGTCGATCACGAAGACCTCGGCCGCCAGGAACAGGGCGACGAGCAGGACCACGGGGATGGCGATCGGCGCGCTGGACACCTCGCGGTCGGTGAGCCCGGCGAGCACGGGCGCCGACCCGAGCAATGCCAGCACGAGACCGAGGACGAGCAACGGGCGGCGTGCTCCCGCCGGGGGACCGCGGCGCGGCGCGTCCTGAGGTGGCGGAACTCCCGCCGCGGTCTCCATCGCCTAGGTATCGCCCCGCCGGGGCACGCACCTGAGGGCTTCCGTCCACCGGTCCCGGGATAGTGCAAACACATCATCCAAGCCTCGGGCGCCCGATGCTCGCCGACACCGCCGCCGGGTCCGTGCGAGGATGCCCGTCCAACATCGACGAAAGAACGGGAGTTCTGGTGGCAGGAGCGCTCGACGGGATCCGGATCCTCGACCTCACGTGGGGCTCGGCCGGCCCGCCCGCCGTCCTGCTCCTCGCCGAGCAGGGTGCCGACGTCATCAAGGTCGAGCCCCCTGGCGGCGACCCGTTCCGGGGCTACGACGGGTACAAGGTCTGGACCCGTTCCCGACGATCTGTGCGCTGCGACCTCAAGGCCGAAGCCGGCAGGGACGCGTTCCTCGCGCTCGCGGCCACCGCCGACGTCGTCGTCGAGTCGTTCCGCCCCGGGGTCCTCGACCGACTCGGGGTGGGCTGGGATGCACTCCACGCCGCGAACCCACGCCTCGTGCTCGGCTCGGTCCCCGGCTATCCCGCGGGCCATCGCAGCGCCGATCGCCCCGGCCACGACGCACTCGTCCAGGCGGCGTCGGGGATGCAGTGGGAACA
>JBKJJI010000038.1:0-7806 GCA_046598115.1 Acidimicrobiia bacterium
CCCGGTCACGGTGAAGGTGGCGGCGGGGTAGCTGACCGGCGCGACCTGGAACGCGACTACGGACGCCGTCGAGGCCCCCGTTGTCTGCGGCGTCTCGATGTACGTCACGTCGCCGTCACGGGGTACTCGCTGGGTGCGGTGCCGGCGGGCACGGTGAACATGAGCGACCACGCACCGGTCCCGTCCTGTGACGGTTCAGCGAATGAGCAACGCGCCTGCGGGGCCCTCCAGGCAACGCCCGACGATGGTCGCGGCGAGGGACCCGCGAGCTCGCAGCCCCTCGATCAGCGTCCCGGCGTGGGCGGGGTCGACGGCCAGCAGCAGGCCACCCGAGGTCTGGGCGTCGGCGAGGAGGAGCTGCTCTTCGACCGAGAGGCTTCCCCAGTCGACGGGTGCGGTCTTGCTCACGAACGCATGGTTGCGCTGGGTCCCGCCCGCCACCATTCCGGCCGCGAGGAGGTCGCGTACCCCGTCGATGACGGGCACCGTCGCCGCGTCGACCCGAGCCGACAGCCCCGAGGCATGCGCGAGCTCCCGGAGGTGGCCGAGGAGCCCGAAGCCGGTCACGTCGGTCGCCGCGTGGATCGCATCGCCGAGCGCGATGGCGGCGTCGCGCGCGCCGGCGTTCAGGGTCGTCATGACTTCGATTGCGGTGGCGACGAGCTCTGGTGGCGCGGCGTCGCGCTTCACGGCGGTAGAGATCACGCCGAGGCCGATCGGCTTCGTGAGAACCAAGGCATCGCCGACGCGTGCACCGGCATTCGTGAAGATCCGGTCCGGGTGGACAGTTCCGACGACTGCGAGCCCGTACTTCGGTTCGGCGTCGTCGATCGAGTGGCCCCCGGCGATCAGCGCACCAGCCGCGCGCACCACGTCGCCTCCGCCGTCGAGCACTCGCGCGAGCAGGTCGAAGGGGAGGCTTTCGCGCGGCCAGCCGACGAGGTTGAGCGCGAGCAGCGGGGTCGCGCCCATCGCGTAGATGTCGGACAACGCGTTGGTCGCCGCGATCCGACCCCAGTCGTAGGGATCGTCGACGATCGGCGTGAAGAAGTCGGTGGTGACGACGACCGCGAGGTCGTCGCGCAGGCGGTAGACGGCAGCGTCGTCGGAAGTGTCGAACCCGACCAGCAGATCAGGATCGGCAGCTGTGTCGGTCGCTCGGACCAGGCCGAGCACCGTGCGCAGGTCCTCGGGCGAGAGCTTGCAGGCGCAGCCGGCGCCGTGGGAGAACGCGGTCAGTCGGACCGGTTCGGGCTCCACCGGGTTGCGTCGGTCAGAGGACGCGAGCCGCGCCGATCGGGTTGCCCCAGATCCCGCGGAGGGATACCTGGTTCTGGCTGCTGGAGGCGTCGATGATCTGGCCGCCACCGATGTAGAGGGCGACGTGAGCGGATCCGCTCGGCCCGTAGAAGATCAAGTCACCGGGCTGGATCGCGTTCAGTGGGACGTGGGGTAGTCCCGCGTATTGGGTTGTCGAAACCGTGGGGATGCTGACTCCGGCGGCGCGCCACGCCATCGTCGTCAAGCCGGAGCAGTCGTAGTTCGTCGGCCCCATACGGTCCGACTTGTTCGAGTACCCCGCGCCGACGGCGGCACGCGCGAACGCGATCGCCTGTGCTGCGCTGCCGTTCGGCGGGCCGACGTCGGGGTACTTCTCGGGGCCGGCTGGTCGGTTCGCGAGTGACTGCACGGCTACAGCGGCGCGTCGGGCCTGCTCGGCGGCGACGGCGGCGGCGAGCTCACCCTCGATCTTGTCGAGCAGCGCCTGCTGCTCGACGCGGGCGCCCTCGACGGCGGCCCTGGCTTCGGCGATCTTCGCGCCCTCGGCGGCAGCGGCGTCACGGGCCTGGCGAGCCGTCGTGCGCTCGAGGTCGAGGTCCTGCTGGGCAGCCGCGAGCTGCTGGAGGAGCTCGTCGTCCTTGTCGGCCTGCGCCTTCGCGTACTTGCCGCGTTTGAGGAGGTCGACCGTCGCGCTGAAGTCGAGCTCGGCGGTGGAGTCGCCGCGCAAGCTCCGCTTGTACAACGAGGCGAGGTTCTTGCGGACGAGGGTGATGATCCGGTCGACTTCCTGCTTCGCGACCGCGATCTGCGCCTCGGCTTCGACGGCGTGCTGCTGGGCGGTGTCGCGCGTGGCCTCGGCCTCGTGGAGACGCGCACCGAGCGCGCCGATCTCGATGTCGGACGCCTCGATCTGGTCCTGGAGCTGCGCAGCCTGCTCCTGCTTGGTGCCCGTGAGCGGGGGCGTCTGCGCGCCGGCCACACCGGCTGTCGCGACGAGCATCGCCGTGGCCGCGGCGCACGCGACGGCACGGCGAAGGGTACGGAGGCGGGAGGCGGGAGTCATGAGGTGGGTCGGTGTGTGCACATCGGCCTCAACGGTGGTGTCGACCGAAGATTCCACCCTAGACAATCCGGCCGGTGTGGTGCAGCACCGGGCCGAGGCGGGTGGCCATCAGGCAGGAACGACGGGCCATCCCTCGGTCGGGGAGGGGTCGCCGGAGCCGTGCACCTCGGGGACGGTCCAGGCCATGGCCTTCGCGACCTGCCGTGCGACCTGCTGCCATTCGCCGGGGTTCCAACCCTCGGCCGAGGCGGCGAGCGAGGTGTCCTGTCGGAGGAACACGAAGGCGGGGAGGCGCTCGAGCCCGAGGCTCGCGACGAGCTCGAGGTCGGGGTCCACGAAGGTCATGACGTCGCGCTCGGCGGGGCCGAGCATCCGCCGTGCGACCTCGGCGGAACCGGCCACGACGAAGGCGCAGGTGCAGTCGGCGTCGCCGAAGGTCGCGAAGATGCGGCGTGCGACGGGGATCCACGCGGTGCCCTCGGATCGACCGGGCAGGACGACGAGGCACAGCTGGAACATCGTCGACCAGTCGTCGACCGTCCGGGAGACGCCCGTACTCGTCGCGAGCGCGAGGGACGGGTCAGGGTTCTTCGCCATCGCCGAGGAACGTAGCGCGTGGCCGGCCCACCGAACGGAACCACCCGGTTCTGGCGTCGCAGAAGGGTCGTGGGGACACCTTGCCCGACGCCAGAACGATCGCGAGGGCCATGTCCTAGGGTGGGTCCGACAAGACATCCACACAGGGAGTCAGCGATGAGCGCAACCGAGCCCGAGGGCCAGTCGTCCGACCAGTCCGGCGTCGACAAGGCCAAGGACATCGCCGGCGACGTCGCCGGGAAGGCCAAGGACGTGGCCGGGACCGTCGGCGGCAAGGCCAAGGACGTGGCAGGTGTCGCCGGGAAGAAGGCCGGCGGCCTCTTCGACAAGATCAAGGAGATGTTCGCCAAGAAGTAGTTGCGACGGGCGATCGGGTTCAGCCGAACCCGATCGCCTTGAGCATCGCCGGCGGCATCTCGTCGCGGCCCTGGGCGAGGAGCGCGGCCCGCTCGATGTTGATCTGATCGCGCTCGGCCCGTTCGAGCCAGGTGTCCCACGGGCCTGGCGGGATCGCCCCGGCCACGCAGTGACGCAGGTACTCCTGGAGCACCCGCACCTCGGCCTCACCGCCCACCGGTCCATGACCGGGCACGATCACCTCGGCCATGTCGGCCACCGCGTCGAGCACGTCGGCCCACACCTTGGGGTCGCCCTGGAACGCGAGTGGGGTCACGCCGAAGAAGCAGAGATCACCGGCGAAGCACACGTCGACGTCGGCGACCACCACCATGAGGTCGCCGCTGGTGTGGCCGGTGGCCGGGAGCACCTCGATGCGGGGGGTGAGCTGCGCCGGTCCGTCGACGAGATGGGTGACCGGGCGGGTGCCGTGCTCGGCGAGGTCGTCGAAGCCCGACTCGAACCCGGGCATGAACGCCTTGTACGCGTCGATCGGCATCTCCTGGTCGAGGAGCGCACTGGTGTCCGGAGAGGCGTAGATCGCGGCCGCCGGGAACGCCTTGGTGCCCCCGACGTGATCGACGTGGGCGTGGGTGAGCACGACCCGCTTCACGGGACGGCCGAGCTCCGCGACCGCGGCGGCGAAGGGCGCCCACTGGTCGCGCACCATCAGCGTGTCGATCACCGTGACGCCGTCGTGGTCGACGACCACCCCGGCGTTGCTGACACCGGACTCACCACCGGGCTGGAGCCACGCGAGCACCCCGTCGGCGACCTCGATGAGCTCGATCGGTGCGTCCGTCGACGACGGTTGGGCCATCGATCGATCGTACCGGTAGCGTTCCGAGCATGAGTGAGCGATCACGTCACCTGCCCCGTCGAGCCTGCCTCTCGGTACCCGGCTCCAGCCCGAAGATGCTCGCAAAGGCCGCCGGGCTTGGTGCCGACATGGTCTTCCTTGACCTCGAGGACGCCGTCGCACCGCTCGAGAAGGAGGCCGCGCGCGACCACATCGTCGAGGCGATCAACACCCACGACTGGGGCGAGTCGGTCCTCTGCGTCCGGGTGAACGCCTGGGACACCGAGTGGACGTATCGCGACGTGATCCACGTCGTCGAAGGCGCGTCGGAACGTCTCGACGAGCTCATGCTCCCGAAGGTGCAGTCGGCCGCCGAGGTCCAGGCGCTCGACATGCTCCTCACCCAGATCGAGGCCCACATGGGCCGGAAGACGACTGTGGGCATCGAGGCCCAGATCGAGACCGCGCGCGGGCTCATCAACGTCGACGACATCTGTGCGGCGTCGCCTCGACTGGAGACCATCATCTTCGGCCCCGCCGACTTCGCCGCGTCCACCGAGATGCCGGTACTCACCGGCGGCGTCCAGATCCCCGAGTACCCGGGCGACCACTTCCACTACGTGTTCAGCCGGATCCTGATGGCGGGGCGGGCCAACGGGCTCCAGGTGATCGACGGGCCGTTCCTGAAGATCAAGGAGCTCGACGCGTTGCGCGACTACTCGATGCGCACCCGGATCCTCGGCTACGACGGCAAGTGGGCGCTGCACCCCGACCAGGTCGGGGTGATCAACGAGGTGTTCACACCGACCCAGGAGCAGTTCGACACCGCGTTCGACATCCTCGAGGCCTATGAGAAGGCCACGACGGAAGGTGGCGCGGGGGAGCGCAAGGGCGCGGTGATGTTCGGCGACGAGATGATCGACGAGGCGAGCCGCAAGATGGCGATCAAGTTCGTCACCCGCGGCGAGCGCGCCGGCATGTCCCGCTCCACCCCCTCTTCCTGACCTCTTCTTGATGCGTCTCTCACCCGCCTATGGCGGGGTGAGAGACGCTTGTCCGTGGTCTCAGGGGTTCTCGTCGAGCCCGAGGTCCTCGGCGATCTCGTCGACGGTCTCGATCGCCGACTCGTGGCGCCGCCGGGCCCGACGCACCGACACCACCACGATGACGATCGTCGCCAGCGTGAACCACAGGCGGTAGCGGCCGACGAAGTCGACGACGTCGAGGAGCGGCTCCGAGAAGACGTCGCCGAGCCACCAGATGAGCACGAGCCGCAACGCGGTGCCACCGAAGTTCGCGATGACGAAGCCGGGAACCGACATCCCGGTCGCGCCCGCAAGTGTGCAGATGATGTTGTTGGGCGTGATCACGACGATCGGGTACGCCGCACGCCGGAACCCTCGCTCGAGGGCTCGAACGCTCCCGGGTGCGCCCATGCGGCGCTCGGTCCACGTGATGGCCGCGTCCCCGTAGCGCTGGCCGAACAGGTAGAAGATCGGGTCGGTCAGGAGCAGGCGCACCATCCCGACGGCGAAGAACGGCCAGAAGTCGACCTGCGGCGCGACGAGCACGAGAAAGCGGTTGCGGGGGATGAGCGCCTCGAGCAGCAGCGGCGCCTCGACCAGCAGCGTCGGCGAGATCGCGTCGCCGATCAGTGCGATCACCGTGACCGTCACCATCGGCACGACGAGCACCGCCAACCGCCGGCGGTCCGAGCGACTGCGGCCGGATCCCGATCCTGCCGGCGCGCTGTCGTCGGTCACGCGGGCATCCTGTCAGGTGGTGAGGGATACCCTGGCGCCGTGGAGCTGCTCGTGGCCGTGGTCGTGGTCACCGGCGCCGGCATCGCCTGGCGCATCCGCCGCCGCCGTCCCGGCGTCCCCCTCTCCTGGCAGACGAGCCAGAGCGTCGCCGCCGAGCTCCACCGTCGCATGCACCGGTCGGTCGACGGGACCCGCAAGGCGGTGGCCGACGCCCGTCGTCGCGGGGTCCCCACCGAGAGCCACGAAGGGCTCGTCGACGACCTCACCGCAACGGCCCGGGCGCTCGACGACCAGCTGGTGCTCGCGTCGAAGCTCCCGTTCAAGGCCCGGCACAAGGCGCTCCTCGGACTGCGCTACCGCATCATGGCGCTCGAGCGCACGGGCGACCGGATCGGTCGTGCCGCGATCGCGGCGGCCAGCCCCCTCGTCGACGGCGTCGACGAATCCCTCACGCGGATCAACGACCGACTCGACATGGTCGACGAGGCCCGCCGTGAGCTGCGCCGCCTCGGCGGGACCGACCAGCTGTCGTAGCTCCCCACCGGTCGCAACTCCACCCCTTTGGCGTCGCACAGGTACGCGTCTGACCGGCTGAGCGACGCCAAAACGCGAAAGGGGTGCGGTCAGCCGGCGGCGAGGGCCTGCTCGGCGAGGCGGCGGGCGATCACCCGGAGGCAGAGCGTCTCGTCGGCGCCCTCGAAGATGGAGAGCACCCGCGCGTCGACGAAGTAGCGCGACACGGGGAACTCCTCGGCGTATCCCATCCCGCCGTGCAGCTGGAGCGCCTCTCGGGTCACCCACTCGGCCGCACGGCACACGTAGGCCTTCACCATCGACGCCTCGAGCGCGCCTTCACCGCGACCCATCATGCGGGCGACGTCGTAGGAGAACTGCCGGCCGGCCTGGATGAGCACCGCCATGCGCGCCAGCTTCACCTGTGACAGCTGGTAGTCGGCGACGGGTCGTCCGAACACGACGCGCTCGCGCGCATAGGACGCACCGGCCTCGAACGCGGCCTGCATCAGGCCGACGGCTCGTGCCGCTGTCTGGAGCCGCCCGTTCTCGAACCCCTCCATCTGGAGGTAGAAGCCCTTGCCGAGCCCGCCCTCCTCGCCGACGAGGTTCTCGGCCGGGACGAACCAGTTGTCGAACGACACCTCGTAGGAGTGCATGCCGCGGTAGCCGATCGTGTCGATCGCGCGACCCTCGAGCTTGCCGACCTCGCCCGCCCCAGAGTCCTGCGTGAACGAGAACGCGTGCCCGGGTGCCGGCTCCTTGTCGATGACGAAGATCGACAGGCCGCGGTGCCCGGCCGAGCGGTCGGGGTCGGTCCGGGCGAGCAGCATGATCGTGTTGGCGCGGCCGGCGAAGGTCGCCCAGGTCTTCACGCCGTCGATGTGGTAGCCGCCGTCGGTCGGTGTGGCCGTCACCTTCACGCCGGCGACGTCGGACCCGTAGTCGGGCTCGGTCGCCATCACGCCGACCATGCGCTCGCCGCTCGCGATCGCGGGGAGCCAGCGGCGCTTCTGCGCCTCGGTGCCGCCGCGGACGATCGCACGGGTGAGGATCTCGGGACGGGTGATCAGCGATCCCCCCATGCCGAGCGAGCCCCACGAGAGCTCCTCTGTCGCGACGACCATGCCGATGTAGTCGTGCTCCCCGCCCTGGGCGAAGCCCTCGTACTCCTCGGGGACCGAGAGGCCGAAGCCGCCGATCTCGGCGAGCCCGGCGATCACGTTCTCGGGGATGTCGTCGTTGGTGCGGTGGACATGCTCGGCGACGGGGCGGATCTTGTCCTCGGCGAACCGGTGGAACGTCTCCCGCACGAGGTCGAACTCGTCGCCGAGGTGCGCCGGCCCGGTCCCTTCGCGCTCGAGGCGAGCCGCGATCTCCTGGAGGAACACGGG
>JBKJJI010000154.1:0-9962 GCA_046598115.1 Acidimicrobiia bacterium
CCACACGCGCACCGATTCCGGGTCGCGGCCGGCCTCCTCGGCTGCCGTCTTCACGGCCGTGACGGCCCGCGCGGTGGTCGTGCTTCGCGACGGTGGGCGACCATCTCTCCGACGAGGCCCGCCTGCGCAAGACGGTCGGTCGCCTCGCGACCTACCTGCAGGGCTACGGCGATCTGCTCGTCGCCACCAACGGGTGGGACCCCTCCGTCCTCGAGCGATTCCGCGCCGACGAGATCGTCACCGGCGTGCGGGGCGGCATCGACGGGACCGCCACCATCGCCGAGCTCGAGCACATCGCGACGCTCCTCCCGCCGGAGTGGCTGGCGCCGTCGGCGACGGGCTCGGCCGAGCAGTGCGCGGATGCCGTGATCGGCCAGCTCGAGCTGGGGTGCAACGCGGTCATCCTGCACGGCGCGACGCCTGCAGAGCTCGCACCGGTGCTCGACGCGTACCGCGTGCGGCGCGGCTCCTGACGGGCGGATCAGCCGAGCAGGTCGAGTGCGCCGAGGTCGACCACCTGGGCCACGCTGCGTTCGGCCATCGCCATGAACATGTCGTCGCCGCGATCGGTCTGTCCGACGGCGATCGCGCCGAGCATCGTGATGAACGGTCCCTGGAACGATCCGTGCCGCTCGTCGATCGCGAGGTCGTCTTCCGAGTAGTCGGCGACACCCAGATCGCACAGCCGACCGAGGTACGCCGCCCGGACATCTTCCTCCACATCCCGGCGCACGAGCGGGTCCACGCTCGTGCCGAGGAGGTAGGCGAGATCACGCCCCCCGCATCCGATCGAGATCGTCTGCCAGTCGACAGCCGCGACCGGATCGCGCGCGTCGTCCTCCGCGAACATCAGGTTGTCGAGCCGGTAGTCGCCGTGCACGATCGTGAACCGCTCGGACTCGGCTGCGAGCCAGGCCTCCACCCCCGCGCCGAAGCGACCAAGCGCCTGCATGGCCGCGGGTGAGAGGCGGTCGGCGTAGCGTTCGAGGAACATCGGGACGAAGAGCTGGACGATCATCACCGTCTGATCAGCGACGGCGCTCCCGATCCAGTCGAGATCGCGCAGCACGGGGTCGCACCACATCGACGCGTGGAGGCCCGCCAGGTTCACGGCCGCATCGATGAGCTGCTGCGGGGTACACCCTGCGATCTGGTCGCCCTGGGTCGCCGGCGCGAGATCCTCGAGGATCAGGGTGAACTCGGTGCTCGTGTCGTTGACCGCGCCGTAGAGGCACCGCGGCGTGCGCACCGCGACCCGATCCGCGAGGTCGGTGTAGAAGCGCACCTCGTTCCGGTACCCGCCGGCCGCGCCAGCCGCACGGCTCATGTCGCTCGGCGACGGGAACTTCCCGACGACCGACTCGGGAGCGCCGGCGCGGTCACCGTCGTAGTGCAGCCGGAACCGCTCGTTGTGCGCCATCTGCCCCGTGCCGACCGCTTCGCGCTCGACGGAGACGACCGTGACGTCATGACCGGCGCCGCGGAGCACCGCGCTGAGCCAGGCGGGGTCGACGTCGGCAGGATCGCTGAGGATCTCAGGTGACGGTGCAGCCATGCCGGGCGATCGTACGCTGCGAGCCGGGCCTCACCCCGAGGTGTCGATCGGCGCGAGGGCCTCATAGGCGGCGTTCACGCCGATGGCCGCCACGTTGAGCTCGGCGACCTTGGCGTTGTACGTCGCGACCTGCGCGTTGTAGCGGCTTGCGAGGCTGTTCGCCCGGTTCGCGGCTGCGTTCTGCGGCCCCACGAGCGCGTTCGACTCGTCGAGGCGACCCTGCGATTGCAGGGTCTCGATCTCGCGGAACAGCCGATCGGCCTCTGCGGCAGCTCCACCGGCCTGGGACTCGAGGCTCGCGAGCTCAGCCGACAGCGCGTCGACCTCCACCACGAGCCGGTCGTAGGTCGCCTGGAGCTCGTCGAAGACGTGGTCGTAGGCCTCGAACGCCTCGACGACCGCGCCCCGGCGCACGAAATACTCCGCGTAGTGGCGTTCGAGCGCGCGTGGGAGATCGCGCACAAGCGTTCCGACGAGGGAATGCCCCTCGTCTGCGAGGTCGGCGCCTTCGATCTGCTCGTACTCGGACAATGCGGCCGTGACACGCGGGTCCGGCGCCGTGAGGTAGTCGTCGACGAGCCGGTCGACCCGAGTGCGTTCCTTCCGATCTAGGCCCGCATACACCGCGTGGAGCATCTCGTGTGCGGCCGTGACCGTCATCACTCCGGCGAGATCAGGACGATCGACCCGCAGGAGATAGATGCGGGCCGCGCTGTAGCAGCCGAGCACGACCGAACTGTTCGCCTCGTCGATCGGGCAGTCCGCCGGGAACCGCGATCGCTCGTCGATGCGCGGCCGGGCATCCGCGAAGATCGAGCGGGCATCCCGGGTCATCGAAGCCATCCGCCCGAGCTCAATGACCTCCTCACTTCGGCCCTGCTCGAACCGCTCGATGGCGTCGTCGAGGTCGTCGATGCGGTCGAGGGTCAACGAGACGCCGCCGTCGGGCCTCGTGACGACGGGCTGCACTCCGACGGCCTCGGCATCGAGGGTCACCGCGACCGGAGTGGCCCCGACCGTCTCGACGACGAAGGCCCATCGAGCTCGTCCGCGCTCGGAGAGCGGGATCTGGAGGACGCCGACCGACCCGTTGTCGCGCGCGCGAGCGCGTCCGAGGTCGCCACCGGCGAGGTAGGCCGGTCCGAGCAGGAGCCGCACCGATCGTTTGCGGTCGGTGCGGGTGACGACGACGCAGGAGCTCGGGTCGTCGCCGGCGCGCGTCGTCGTGGGCACGCGATCGAGGGCTTGCACCGTGACGGGATCGCATCCCCGGACCGTCTCCTGGGCGACGGCTCGGGCGGCCTTCTTCAGGTTCCCCCGCTGCCCGGGCAGCTCGGCCAGCACCGGCCGCACGCGGACTTCGTGCTCGCGACCGGTCACGAACCCGTCGGGAACCGCAACGGCGAGGCCACTCGAGGCCATGGTGATCGCGACCACGATCAGTGCCGCGGTGGGGAGCATCCGGGCACGGTACCGGGCCGGACCCCGCGCCCGGTGTCAGACGTCGAGGTCGCCCGGGGTGGACGGGACCGCCGGGAGATCATCTCCCGCATCGACCGGGCGCATGCGCGCGAGCCGTCGGGTCGAACGCGACGAGAAGCGCGTGCGCACGATCGCCCGCAGCACGCTCCACCCGACCGAGGGGCTCAGCTTCTTGCCCTCGGCGACCGATCGGGGGTCGTACGTCACCGGGACCTCGATGATGTCGTGACCATCGCGGAGGATGCGACAGGTGATCTCACCGTCGAGATCGAAGCCGTTGCACCGCAGGTCGAGCGAGCGCGCGACCTCGGTGCGCAACACCTTGTAGCAGGTGAGGATGTCGGTGAGGTGCGTGAAGAAGAGGATGTTCGCGACCCACGTCAGGCTGAAGTTCCCGATGTAGCCGATCCAGGGCGTCGTGCCCTTGCCACGCTTCTTGAACCGGGAGCCGAAGACGACGTCGGTGCGACCCTCGAGGATCGGTGCCAGAAGTGACGGGATCTCGCTCGGCTCGAGCTCGAGATCGGCGTCCTGCACCATGACGATGTCGCCGGCGGCGCGCGCGAAGCCCGTGCGGACGGCGCGGCCCTTCCCCCTGGCCTCGTCCTCGAGCACGAGGACGAGGTCATCGGACGCCGGCATCGCGAGTAGCGCTTCTCTCGTGCCGTCCGTCGACGCGCCGTCGACGATGATGAGCTCCTTCGGCATCCCGCAGTCGACCGCCTGCACGCGCTCGATGAGGTCGACGACCGTCGAGTGCTCATTGCGAACGGGGATGACGATCGACAGCTTCATGCCGGCAGGAGTATACGCCCGGCCCGAATTCTCGAACTCTGCGAGGTGCAGGGGTCAGGCGTCGCGCGCGGCGACGATCCGACCTGCGTCCTCGAGCTGTTCGTGGCCGTCGATGGCGAGCCACGCTTCCGTGAACGAGTGCGCGGCGACATGCCGACCGGCAGCGAGCAGCTGATTCATGAGCGCGGGGATGTCGAAGATCTCTCCGGTCGGGATCCCCTGCAACGCCGCCGGTTGCAGCGCGTAGATGCCGGCACTCACCGTGTCGGTGACGGTCGGCTTCTCGACGATGTCGGTGATGCGACCATTGTCGTGATGGATCACGCCGTAGGGATGCTGGAGGACGAACTCGCGGGTCGCGACCGTGAAGTCGGCACCGGCAGTCCGGTGCGCTTCGAGGAACCCGCTCATCTTCAGGTCGGTGAGGAGGTCGCCGTTCATGACGAGGAGCGACTCGTCGGGGTCGAGGTCGCACGAGTCGCGTACGAGTGCGAGTGGGCCGGCCGTTCCGAGCGGCGTCGTCTCGCGCACGTACTCGATCTTCACGCCGAGCTGGGCGCCGTCGCGGAAGTACGTCTCGATCAGCTCCGCGCGGTACCCCACCGCGATGATGATCTCGTCGAACCCATCGTCGCGGAGGCGATCGATGATCTCCTCCATGATCGGCTTCTCGCCGATCGGCAGGAGCGGCTTCGGGATCGTGTACGTGAGCGGGCGAAGCCGTGCGCCCTTCCCGCCCGCGAGGATGACCGCCTTCATACGGCGTACTCGTCGGGTCGGTACAGGTCGATGTGCTCACGGATCCAGTCGACGGTGCGACGCAGCCCGTCGTCGAGCGATGTCTCGGCCCGCCATCCGGCGAGACGTTCGGCCTTCGAGCTGTCGGACAGCAGCCGCGACACCTCGCTCGCCTCTGGGCGCACGCGTTGCGCGTCGGTCTCCACGTCGAGCTCGCGGCCGGTGATCTCGGCGACCTTCTTCACGACGTCGCTGATCGCGATCTCGCGTCCCGATCCCGCGTTCACGACCTCGCCGAGCGCGTCTTCGGCTGCGCCGATCTGGAGGAACGCCCGCGCGGTGTCCTCGACGAACGTGAAGTCGCGCGTCGTGACGACCGAGCCGAGCTTGAGCGCCGACCCGCTGACTGCCTGGGCGATGATCGTCGGGATCACCGCCCGGGCCGACTGACGAGGCCCGTACGCGTTGAACGGCCGGACGATCGTCACGGGGAGGCCGAAGGAGCGAGCGAAGCTCTGCCCCAGGGCGTCTCCGGCGATCTTCGTGGCGGAGTAGGGCGACTGGGCCTGGAGCGGGTGCTCCTCGTCCATGGGGACCCGCAGCGCCGACCCGTAGACCTCGCTCGTGGAGGTGAGCACCACGCGCTCGAGAGTGCCGAGCTCCTTGGCGGCGAGGAGCACGTTCGACGTCCCGACGACGTTCGTGTCGATGACCTCCTGCGGGTGCTCGTAGGAGTACGGGATCCCGACGAGCGCCGCGAGGTGGAACATGGCATCGGCGCCTCGCATCACTTCACGCACGGCGTCGAAGTCGCGGACGTCGCCGAGTGTGAGGTCGAGCGACGCCATCACGTCGGCGGGCAGCAGGTCGAGGGCACCCCGTTGCCCGCGCGAGGTGTAGCGAAGCACCGCCCGGACGGAGGCACCCTCGCGGACGAGGTGTTCCACGACATGGCTACCGATGAAGCCACCGGCACCGGTGACGACCACGGTCTTCCCGGTGAAGCGCACGCCAACCTCGTTCTCGACGGCCGGACGGCAACCCGGCGGGGCACCGGGCCAGTATGACGCACCGGGCCCGGAGGCCCTCGGTTGACCGCCGGGAGCTCGATCGCGTACGTTGCGTCGCGATTTCGTACGCAGCGTATGGAAGTGGTCGGGATGCCGAAACGGACACCGAAGGGCCAGGAGACCCGGGAGCGGATCCTTGCCGCCGCCCTCAGGGAATTCGCACGGCGGGGCTACTCGGCCGTCACGCTCGAGGAGGTCGCCGAGGCGGCGGGGGTCACCAAGGGCGCGGTGTACTACTGGTTCGACGACAAGGACGACCTCGGTCGCGAGCTCCAGCGTGACCTCTACGCCCGCCTCGCCCAGACCGCGCTCGGCGGGCTCGCGATCCCCGGCGCCGCGGTCGACAACCTCGTGCGGTGCTTCGATCGCTACCTCGAAGCGCTCGGCGATCTCGACGAGGCTCGGTTCTTCCTCCACGACGCGTGGACCATCCCCGCGCTCGACGAGAGCGGGCGGCGCGCCCACGACGACGCGGTCGAGATGATCCGGGAGGTGCTCGAACGAGCGATCGCACGCGGCGAGCTCGTGGCGCTCGACGCCGATTCGCTCGCGCGTGTCCTCCTGGGGATCTTCGACGAGGCGACCCTGCACGTCCTCGCCACCGGACGACGTACCGAGGCGAGCGCGGTCGTGCGTCACCTCGTGGAATCGCTCCGCCGTCACGATCCGAACGCGACCACCGACCGCCCGAGCGAGGGAGCCGGTTCGACTGCCGGGCTCTCGGCGTTCGCCGGCTGACCGACCCACAGAAGGACGAGGAGAGACCGTGCGCGCACTGCTCTACGGGACGGAACCGGAACCGGTCCCGACACCCGACACCGACAACCCGCTCCTGCGCGCCCTCGCGCAGACGCCCATGCGACTCCTCGAGGTCGACGACCCCGGCTTCCTGCTGCCCGACTGGGTGGTCACGACGCCGCGCCTCACCGGGATCTGCGGATCCGACTCGAAGCAGGTCTTCTTCGACTGGGGTGACATGGGCGCCGACAACCCCATGATCGACTTCACGTCCTTCCCCCAGGTCCTCGGCCACGAGGTGGTGGCCGAGGTCGCGTCGCTCGGTCCGGAGGCCGAGGGCCTCGACGTGGGCGACAGGGTCGTGCTCAACCCGTGGCTGTCGTGCGCGCCGCGCGGGGTCTCCCCCGTGTGCCCAGCATGCGAGTCCGGCGACCTCAGCCTGTGCTGGAACTTCACCGCACCGCCGATCGCGCCCGGGATCCACACCGGCACGTCGACGGACGCCTCGGGCGGATGGGCCACGCGCATGCCCGCCCACGACTCGATGCTCTTCAGGGTGCCCGACCAGGTGTCCGACGAGCTCGCCGTGCTCGCCGACCCCTTCGCGGTGTCGCTCCACGCGATCACCCGCCACCGTCCACCTTCTGGCGGCAAGGTGCTCGTCTACGGCGCGGGTGCGCTCGGCTCCTGCGCGGTGGCGATCCTGCGCGCGCTCTACCCCGACGTCGAGGTTGGGGTCGTCGCGCGGTTCGAGTCCCAGGCCACGCTGGCCCGGAACCTCGGCGCCCACGAAGTGTTCGCCCACGAGCCGGTGAAGGATCTCATCGAGGCCGCCGCGTCGTGGTCGGGCGGCGTGCTCCACGGGACCCACGACCTCCCGATGGCGTATCCGGGCGGGATCGACGTCGTCTACGACACCGTGTCCAAGCGCGAGAGCCTGGAGGCGTCGGTCCGCCTCCTGAAGGCGCACGGCACCCTGGTGAAGGCCGGCGTGCACGGCCACACCCCGTGGGAGTGGACGCCGCTCTACTTCAAGGAGATCTCCTGGGTCGGCTCCAACGCCTTCGGGATCGAGGAGGTCGACGGCGAGCGCAAGCACGGCATCCAGCACTACCTCGACCTCGTCGTCGACGGACGCGTCGACCTCGGCGCGCTGCTCACGCACACCTTCCCACTCGATGAGTGGCGCGACGCGTTCACCGTGCTCGCGACCCAGGGCGACTCGGGTGCCATCAAGGTCGCGTTCGACCAGCGGTCGGCGTCGTGAGCACCGCGATCGTGCACCCGCTCGAGATGGTGACCGGCGAGGAGATCCAGACGGCGGCAGCGATCGTGCGCGGCGACGACCGCTTCGAGGAAGGCATGGTGTTCGCGCATCTCCGCCTCCACGAGCCCAGCAAGGAGGCGCTCGCTCGACACGCCGCCAGTGCCGAGCTCGAGCGCGAGGTCGAGGCGCTCCTCGTCCCGCGCGGACGGTTGGAGGCGATCGAGGTCGTGGTTTCGGTCACCGCCGGCGCAGTGCGGTCGTGGACAGTCCGCGACGGCATGCGACCTGCGCTGCTGTTCGGCGAGGCGTTCGCGGCGATGACCGGGGTGCGGGCGAACGAGAAGTGGCGGGCCGCGATCCGCCGTCGCGGGATCGAGGACTTCGACCTCGTGCAGATCGACCCCTGGCCGGCGGGCTCGTTCGGTTCCGAGCACGAGGAGGGACGGCGGATCAGCCGCTGCATCTTCTACCTGCGCGAGTCGAAGACCGACAACGGCTACGCGCGCCCGATCGAAGGGCTCATCGTCTACTTCGACATGGGGGCGCACGAGGTCCTCGAGGTGGTGGACATGGGCGTGACGCCGTTCCCACCGATGCGCGGCTCGTACCTGCCCGAAGACGTCGGTGCCATGCGCACCGACCTCCGTCCGATCGAGATCACCCAGCCCGAAGGGGCGAGCTTCTCCGTCGACGGAAACCTCGTCGAGTGGCAGAAGTGGAGCCTCCGGGTCGGCTTCGACCCGTACGAGGGGCTGACACTGCACGACATCTCGTACCGCGACGGCGACCGCGACCGTCCGGTGATGCACCGCGCGTCGATCAGCGAGATGGTCGTGCCCTACGGCGATCCGAGCCCGATGCACGGATGGAAGAACGCGTTCGACGCCGGCGAGTGGGGTCTCGGCAGGATGGCGAACTCGCTTGCCCTCGGATGCGACTGCCTCGGCGTCATCCACTACTTCGACGCGGTGCTCGCGACCGAGGAAGGCGAGCCGTACTCCGTCGAGCACGCGATCTGCATACATGAGGAGGACTACGGGATCCTCTGGAAGCACCAGGACATGCACGGCGGGACGACCGAGACCCGTCGCTCACGGCGACTCGTCGTGAGCTTCATCGCGACCGTGGGGAACTATGAGTACGGCTTCTACTGGTACTTCTACCTCGACGGGAACATCCAGCTCGAGGTGAAGCTCACCGGGATCGTGTCGCCGATGGCGGTCGCGCCCGGAGAGACGCCCGAGTTCGCGAACCTCATCGCACCCGGGCTCGCCGCGCCGAACCACCAGCACCTGTTCTCCGCCCGGCTCGACCTCGACGTCGACGGCCCGGTGAACCAGGTGTTCGAGGTGGAGGCCGAGCCGGTCCCGGCCGGGCCCGACAACCCGTGGGCAAACGCCTTCCGCCAGAAGACCACGCTCCTCGGGACGGAGCTCGCGGCCCGACGCGACGTGGACCCGTCGGTCGCGCGGTCGTGGAAGGTCGTGAACCCGGGGCGCACGAACCACGTGGGCATGCCGGTCGGGTACAAGCTCGTCCCGACGATGTCGACGCCGACGATGCACGCCGCGCCCGACTCGAGCGTCGGTCGACGAGCCGGGTTCGCGCGCCACAACCTCTGGGTGACGCCGTACGCGCCCGACGAGCGGCGCGCCGCGGGCGACTACCCCAACCAGCACGAGGGGGGTGACGGTCTCCCGCGGTGGACCGCCGCCGACCGCTCCGTCACCGACACCGACGTGGTGCTCTGGTACACGTTCGGCGTCACGCACTTCGTGCGACCCGAGGACTGGCCGGTGATGCCCGTCGAGTACACGGGCTTCCTGCTCTCACCCGTCGGCTTCTTCGACCGCAACCCTGCGCTCGACGTGCCGCCCACCAGTGCAGAGGGCAGCTGCCACGCGTGAGCATGCCGAACACGGGACCCACTGAGATCGCCGGTCGCGCTCAGGATTGCGGCGCCCCGTGGCACGCCTGGGAACCGGCGTCGGAGTACGTCTGTCCGAGCACCGGCACGAAGCGCCAGTCGTAGCCGTTCGCCCGCAGCGTGAGCGCGAGGACCCCGTGCGTCGTCGCGTCCTTGGCCTCGCTGTGCGGTGCCGACCCAGCGAACGCCTGGAGTCCGCCACCGCCGGTGCCCACGACGAACTCCCGCAGTCCGAACGCGTCGTCGCGGGTCCCGTCGGCCCGGAGGCGCGCAAAGCGCTCGTACATGTGGTCGTGCGAGGTGAGCACGACATCGGCGCCGTGGTCGTAGAGCGCCTGCCACAACGGGCGCACCTGGACGTTGACGTCCTCCCCGCCGGAGCTGAACAGC
>JBKJJI010000321.1:0-7740 GCA_046598115.1 Acidimicrobiia bacterium
CTATTGTCAGGTAGCCGGTGCGCACAAGGGGTCTGACCTGCCAGAACGCGGCGGATCGCACGCCTCGTGGCACGTTGCTCACCCGGTGCGGGCTCCCGGCCCGGGGGCACCGGACCAGACCCATAGGATCTCGCCCCATGCCGCCGCTCGTGCTCGCCCACCGTGGGGCCCGGACGGTGGCGCCGGAGAACACGATCGAGGCGTTCACGGTCGCCCTGGCCCAGGGGGCCGACGGGGTCGAGCTCGACGTCCACCGCACGGCCGACGGTGGCCTCGTCGTCCACCACGATGCCGACGCGCCGGGCCTCGGGGTGCTGGCCGAGCTCGACCTCGCGGAGATCCGCGGATCGAGGCCGGAGATCCCCACGCTCGTCGAGGTCCTCGACTCGTGCCGGGGTGCGCTCGTGAACGTGGAGGTGAAGAACATGCCCGGCGACGCCGACTACGACGAATCCCACGTGGTGGCGAGCCTCGTGGTGGAGCTCCTGGAGTCGCGAGGGTTCGAGGACGACGTCCTGGTGTCGTCGTTCAACCTCGCCGCGATCGATCGGGTGCGGGAGCTCGCGCCCACGGTCCCCACGGGGCTCCTCTCGATGTTCGGCGTGGACCCGTTCGACGCCCTCGAGCTGTGTGTGGCGCGGGGCCACGGCGCGCTCCACCCGTTCATCGGCATCCTCCCCGCGGGTGCGGCGACCGCGGTGGCCGGGCGGGCCCACGACCTGGGTCTCCGGGTCAACGTCTGGACTGTGAACGACGGCTACGAGATCGCGCGGCTCGGGGCCGCGGGGATCGACGGCATCGTGACCGACGTGCCCGACGTGGCACGCGCGTTCCTCGACGGCTGAGCCGCTGCCTCAGCAACGGTCGACGTGCGTCCCTCACCCCGCCATGGGCGGGTGCGGGACGCAGCAAGGGCTTGGGGCCGGGGCCGGGGCCGGGGCCGGGGCCGGGGTTGTGGGAGGCGGGACGACGAGCGAGAGCGCGTCGGGCTTGTGGCGGACCTCGAGTCGCTCGACCTCGCCGAGGTAGTCGCCGTCGACCTGCCATGGGAACGGGCCCCGACGGGCCACGAAGGTGAGCGCGCGCAGGTCGGCCCGCTGGACCACGTGTCGGGACCGCGCGATGCGCTTCCCGCTCCTGATGGCCGAGGCGATCGCGACGAGCGTCGGCCCCACGTCGAGCTTCGGGAAGAGCGTGAGGGCGAGGGGCCGGTCGAACCCCGCATTCGGGGTGACCGTGAGCGGGCGCGCCCCGAAGTACGCGTACGGGGAGGTGTTCGAGACGATCGCGAACTGTCCGGGACCGAAGTCCTCGCCGTCGGGGCCCTCGACGCGGAAGGGGGGCTCGCGGTGATCGAGGCCGCGGAAGAACGTGTTGAGCGCCGTCGCCGCGAAGGTCGTGTGCGCGAGCCATCGCTTGACCCAGTGGTGGCGCTCGACCCGCTCGATCACCTGGGCGTCGAAGCCGGCCCCGAGGTGGAAGAGGAAGTGGCGCCCGTTCGCGATCCCCACCCCACCCCGGCGGATCGAGCCCTGCGCGAGCGACGCGACGAGCTGTTCGGTGGCGGGGATGATCGAGTTCTCGATGCCGAGGGTGCGGGCGAAGACGTTCGTCGATCCTCCCGGCAGTGGTGCGAGTGCGGTGTGGCTGCCCACCAGACCGTCGGCCGTCTCGTTCAGCGTCCCGTCGCCGGCGAGCACGGCGACCACGTCGATGCCATCCCGGACCGCGGCCCGGGCGAGGCGCGTGGCATGGCCCCGCCGATACGTCTCGGCGACCTCGACGCGGTGGTGCTCGCCGAGCAGCCCCTGCACCCGGAGGCGCCGGCGGCGCGTCATCGACGACGCGGTCGGGTTCACGATGAGGAGCAGTCGCACGGGGAGTGCAGGCTAGGCGACTCCTACGATGCCCATCATGGCGAACCTTCCCGCACTCGACGCGCTCGGCGACGAGATCGCGTCATGTCGGGCGTGCCCTCGCCTCGTCGCATGGCGCGAGCAGGTCGCGCTCGAGAAGCGAGCCTCGTTCCGCGACCAGGAGTACTGGGGGCGCCCGGTCCCCGGGTTCGGCGACCCCGAGGCCCGGATCCTCGTGTTCGGGCTGGCGCCCGCGGCGCACGGGGCCAACCGGACCGGGCGGGTGTTCACCGGCGACCGATCGGGCGACTGGCTCTACGCAGCGCTCCACCGCGCCGGCCTCGCGACGCAGGCCGAGGCCGTCTCGATCGACGATGGGCTCCGGCTGCGCGACACCTACGTCGCCTCCGCCGTTCGGTGCGCGCCCCCCGCGAACGCGCCGACCACCGAGGAGCGCGACCGGTGCCTTCCGTTCGCGGTGCGAGAGCTCGCCCTCCTCGACCGCGTGTCGGTGGTGGTGGTGCTCGGCGGGTTCGCGTACACCGCGCTGTGCCGTCTGTTCGCCCAGGTCGGCGTCGACGTCCCACGGCCGCGGCCGAAGTTCGCACACGGCCTCGAGGTCCCGACCGCACGGGTGACGATCCTCGCCTGCTTCCACCCGAGCCAGCAGAACACGTTTACGGGCCGACTCACCGAGTCCATGCTCGACGACGTCTTCGCACGAGCGGTCGAGCTCGCGAGCAGCTGAGCGGCCCGGCGAGGCGAGACCGGATCAGACGAGGGCCAGGATCTCGCCGGCCGCGTACACGACCGCGATGGCACCGAGGACGATCCCGACGAGCCTGCGCAGGAGGCGGTCGGACGACCGGATCGCGAGGAACGACCCCAGGCGGGCGCCGGGAACCACACCGACCGCGAGTGGGAGCGCATAGAGCCAGTTGATGTGGCCGAGGATCGCGTGGGTGATCGTGCCCGGGATCGCGAGCACCCCGACGCACGCCAGCGATGTCCCGAGCGCTTCCTTGAGGGGCAGCCGGACCCAGCCCGTGAACGCCGGGACCATGAGGATCCCACCCCCGACGCCGAGGAGCCCAGAGAGCCCCCCCGCCCCGAGCCCGGTGACCACGAGTCGCCACGGCTCGTCCCGGACCGGCGCCAGCACCCCGGCGTCGTCGGCAGGCACGATCTCGGCGCCCGGTCCGGCGTCGGTCGCGCCCTCGATGGCCAGCTCGTCGGGCGCCTCCACGCGCTTGGGGGGGCGGCTGAGCTTGTAGGCGCTGAACGCGACGAGACCGGCGGTGAGCACCTGGAGGGCATGACCGTCGCCCGGGATCTTGTCGACGAGGAGCGCACCCCCGACCGAAGCGGCGATGCCGCTCAACGCCGTCCAGAGCATCACGCGCACGTTGAGCAGCTCTTCCTTGCGGTACCGGAGCGCGCCGCTGATCGATGCAGGGAAGATCGACGGGAGCGTCGACCCGACGGCATCGATGGGTCCGGCGCCGAGCGCGCGGATCGCCGGCGTGGAGACCACCGCACCGCCGACGCCGAACATGCCCGAGAGCACGCCCGTCACCACTCCCGCGAGGGTTGCGAGCACGATGATCAGGAGATCGGACACGGTGCCGGAGGCTAGCCTTCGACCGATGGGGAGCCCCATGACGCCGCGCGGCGTCTACGTCCCGTTGATCACACCCTTCGCGTCCGACGGTCGTGTCGCGCTCGATGCCGTCGACCGGCTCGCGCACGAGTACCTCGATGCCGGCGCGGCCGGTCTGGTGCCGCTCGGCACGACCGGTGAGTCCCCGGCACTCGATGCCGACGAGCAGCGCGCGGTGGTCGATGTGTGCGCTGCCGTCACCGTCGAACGGGGCGCCCAGCTCATCGTCGGGGCGGGGACGAACAGCACCCACACGACGATCGCGGCCGTCGAGCGCTTCGCCGACGTCCCCGGGCTCACCGCCGTCATGTGCGTCGTGCCGTACTACGTGCGCCCGAGCCAGGCCGGGATCGTCGCCCACTTCCGGGCGATCGCCGAGGCGAGCCCAGTCCCGGTGCTCGCGTACAACATCCCGTACCGCACGGGGCGCGCGCTCGAGGCCGACGGGCTGCTCGAGGTGGCCCGCACCCCGAACATGGCCGGGGTCAAGCAGGCGGTGGGCGCCCTCGACGTCGACACGCTCCGGGTGCTCGCCGAGGCTCCGCCGGATTTCGCGGTGCTCGGCGGCGAGGACCCGTTCCTCTTCCCGACCGTCCTCCTCGGCGCTGCGGGCGCCATCTGCGCGTCGGCCCACCTGTGCACCGACCGGTTCGTCGCGATGATCGAGTGCGGCCTCGTCGGCAAGGTCGAGGAGGGTCGAGCCCACCACGAGGCGCTGCTCCCGGTCGTGGCCGCGGGGTTCGCGGAGCCGAACCCCGCAGTGTTCAAGGGCGTGCTCCACGCGCAGGGGCGGATCCCCACGCCGGACCTACGTCTTCCGATGACTTCGGCCTCCCCGGCGGCCGTCGACCGAGCGCTCGCCGCGGTGGCGGCAGCCTCGCGCTGATCGAAAGGACATCCCTGCGTGGTCACCCGGGCTTCTCTCGCCGCGAAAGCCGAAGCGCGTCGGTGGTGGATCCTCCTCGTCCTGTGCTTCAGCCTGCTCGTGATCGTGCTCGACAACTCGATCCTCAACGTCGCGATCCCGACGCTGCAGCGCGACCTCTCGGCGTCGAACAGCGAGCTGCAGTGGATGGTCGACTCCTACACCCTCGTGTTCGCGGGGCTGCTGCTGACCGCCGGGAGCCTCGGCGACCGCTTCGGGCGCCGTCGGGCGCTCCAGTTCGGCTTCGCGATCTTCGGGATCGGCTCGGTGCTCGCCGCCCTGTCGGGGTCGGCCGGCGAGCTGATCAGCACCCGCGCCTTCATGGGGATCGGCGGGGCGTTCATCATGCCGGCGACCCTGTCGATCATCACGAACGTCTTCCCGGCCCGCGACCGGGCCAAGGCGATCGGCGTCTGGGCCGCGACCGCGGGCGTCGGGGTGGCGCTCGGCCCGCTCGCAGGCGGGTTCCTGCTCGAGCACTTCTACTGGGGATCGATCTTCCTCGTGAACATCCCGATCGTCATCGTCGGGGTGATCGCGGGGGTGTTCCTCATCCCCGACTCGAAGGACCCGGCGGCGTCGCGCCTCGACCCGGTCGGCGCCGTCCTCTCGATCGCCGCGCTCACCGCGCTGCTCTACGCCGTCATCGAGGCGCCCGGGGAGGGCTGGACGAACCTCACGATCCTCGCGGCGTTCGGGGTGGGCGGAGTGGCGCTCGCGGCGTTCTTCGCGTGGGAGGCCCGGAGCGCGCACCCGATGCTCGACCTCGCGTTCTTCAAGAACGCCCGGTTCTCGGCCGCGAGCGGAGCGATCTCCGTCACGTTCTTCGCGATGTTCGGCTCGATCTTCCTCCTGACCCAGTACCTCCAGCTGGTGTTGGGCTTCTCTGCGTTGCAGACCGGCGTGCGCCTGCTCGCCTTCGCCGTGCCGATGATGATCTTCGCCCCCCTGAGTGCGAAGTTCGTCGAGCGCCTCGGCGCCAAGGTCGTCGTCACGACCGGGCTCACCCTGATGGCCCTCGGACTGTTCCTCTTCGAGGGTCTCGACGCCTCATCGGGGACCGGCGGGGTCGTCTGGCGGATGGCGGTCGCGGCGATCGGCATGGCGCTCACGATGGCCCCGTCGACCGACTCCATCATGGGATCGCTGCCGCTGGCCAAAGCGGGCGTCGGCTCAGCGATGAACGACACGACCCGCCAGATCGGCGGTGCGGTCGGGGTCGCGGTCATCGGCAGCATCTTCTCGTCGATCTACGCGTCGAAGATCGTCGACGTGTTCGCCGGCACCGGGGCGCCTGCCGAGGCGATCGCGGCGGCCAAGGAGTCGCTCGGGGCCGCGCTCCAGGTCGCGGGTCCGAACCCCGCGATCGCAGCCGCGGCGAAGGACGCCTTCGTCGATGGGTTCCACTCCGGGCTCTGGGTCGCGGCAGGCGCGGCGATCGTCGGTGCGATCGCCGTTGCCCGGTTCCTCCCCGCCCGGGCCCGCGACGAGGACGTCGAGCGCCAGCACGCCGAGTACGAGCAGGAGCGGGGCCGGTCCGACGCCGCTACTCCTGCCCCCGCACCGTCATAGGCCGGGCGCCGGGGACACCGCTTCGCCTCCCGGGTTCAGGCGCCCGGTGCAGGCCCCGCCTGGAGGTGGGCGTTCAGCCACCGTCCTGGAGGCGGCCGCATCAACCGGGGGAGAGGGCGGTGGTGAGGAGCTCGGTCTGCTCGCGCTCGTGCACCGTGTGGGAGCCGGTCGCGGGGCTCGGGCTCGAACGTCGGGCGATGTGGCGCAGGTCGGCACCTATCGGCCGTGTGAGCCGGAGCAGCTTGCCGTGCACGTAGTTCCAGGCACCCATGTTCGCGGGCTCTTCCTGGACCCACCACACCTCGGTCGCGTTCGGGTACCCCGCGAGCGCGTCGACGAGCTCCGCTTCGGGCCACGGGTACAGCTGCTCCACGCGGAGGACGGCGACCGCCGCGCCGCGCTCGTCGCGTGCGTCCATCAGCTCGTGGGCGAGCTTCCCCGTGCACAGGAGCACTCGGGAGATGTCCTTGCGGACGAGGGCCGACGTGGCCCGGTCGTCGAGGACGACCTCGAAGCGGCCCCCCGTGAGCTCGCTGAGCGGCGAGCGGGTCTGGGCCATCCGCAGGTAGCGCTTGGGGGTGAAGCAGATCAGGGGGACGCGATGCGCGGCTCGGGCCTGGCGGCGCAGCACGTGGAAGTACTGGGCCGCGGTCGAGGGGTACGCGACGCGGAGGTTGTCCTCGCCGCAGAGTGCGAGGAAGCGCTCGAGTCGGGCCGACGAGTGCTCGGGGCCCTGCCCTTCGAACCCGTGGGGGAGGAGCAGCGTGAGCGCCGAGCGCTGGCCCCACTTGTCTTCGGCCGCCACGAGGAACTGGTCGATGATCTGGGCGCCGTTCACGAAGTCGCCGAACTGCGCCTCCCAGGCCACGAACGAGTCGGGGTTGGCAACCGAGTAGCCGTACTCGAACCCGAGCGCCGCGTACTCCGAGAGCACCGAGTCGTAGAGCCGCAGGGGGGCCTGGTCGGGGGAGATGTGGGCGAGCGGGGAGTACTCCTCCTCGGTGCGGTGGTCGACGAGCGTCGCGTGGCGCTGGCTGAACGTGCCGCGGCGGGTGTCCTGGCCCGCCAGGCGCACCGGGGTGCCCTCGAGGAGCAGGGTCCCGAGCGCGCACGCCTCGGCGAGCGCCCAGTCGACCTCGCCGCGGTCGAATGTCGTGCGGCTGGCGAGCAGGATCCGTTCCAGCTTCGGATGGACCTCGAACCCGTCGGCCCAGGTCGTGAGCGCGTGGACGACCTGGGTGAGCGCGTCGGCCGTCACCGCGGTCGGGGACGACGCGTCGCCGCTGGCGCCCTCCGGGGTGTCGAGTGCCGACCCGAGGCCGTCGATCCCGGTCTCGTGGGGGGCGTGGGTCTCCTCGAACGCCTGGTCGAGGCGCGACTTGAAGTCGGCGACCGCGGCGTCCCACTCCTCTGTCGTCAGGTCGCCCTTGGCGACCAGCTGGTTCGTGTAGAGGTCGCGGACCGAGGGCCGTTCCCCGATGAGCGCGTACATCCGCGGCTGGGTGAACGCGGGCTCGTCGCCCTCGTTGTGCCCATAGCGGCGGTAGCAGACGAGGTCGACGACGACGTCCTTCTGGAACTCCTGTCGGAACGCGAACGCGAGCCGGATCACCCGCACGGCCGCTTCGGGGTCGTCGCCGTTCACGTGGAAGATCGGTGCTTGCACCATCTTCGCGATGTCGGTGGCGTACACGCCGGAGCGACCGAGTTCCGGCGCGGTGGTGAAG
>JBKJJI010000357.1:0-4696 GCA_046598115.1 Acidimicrobiia bacterium
CATGCACCGGTGGCTCCGGGCCCGGAGCCACCGGCGCGGAGCCGCGCTGCGATCGCATCGGACGCGGCCTGCATCGCCCGCAGTTCGGATTCGAACTCCTCCTTGCGGGCATGGATCGCCGCGAGTGCTTGCTCTTCGGCCGCGTACTGCTGGGTGGCCTCGGCTCGCGCGGGTTCGAAGTCCGCGCGCAGGGCCGCGACGCGGTCTCGCTCGTTCTGCGCTTCGTTCGCGAGCGCGTCGGCACGCGCTTGGTTGGACTGCGCGAGGCGATGCTGCTCGTCGATCGTGTCGCGCAGGTCCTTCACTCGGCGGACGGTGCGCCGTCGTTGCGCGCCCACCCGGTCGAGGTATTGGGTGCTCTGGGCAAGCTGGTCGGGAGGTCTACTCAGTACGGAGTCGTACTGGGCGCCGCGACGGGCCGAGCGGTAAAGCTGCGCGGCGGTGGCGTCGAGCTCCTGTTGGGCGACGGCGAGCTCGGCGCGGGCGACAGTCAGTCGTTCTTGGATCAAGTCCGCGTCGGCGCTGAGTCTGGCCGCGTCGGCATCGAGGAGCGCGAGGCTCGCCTCCGCGGCTGCGACCTGCTGGTCGAGGTCCGCGACCTGGGCATCGATCGCACTCTTGCGGTCTCGGATCGCCTGGAGCTCGGTGAGGGCGGCAGCTTCGGCGGCAGACGCGTCCCCGATCTGCTCTTGGAGTGCCTTCCGCTTGTCTGCATCGGTCTGCGCCGAGGCCGGAGTGAACCCGGTACCTGCGAGCACCGCCACGACGGCGAGGCATGCGACCGCGCGGCCCCACGCGCGCGATCTGAGGCCGACAGCTCGACGCCCCCGCGCGCGCGACACGGCTCCCTCGCGCCTCATCTGGGACTCCGGCCCCGTGCTACAAGCGCGGCGAACCGGCCAGTCACGCTGCATCGGCTCGGTCAGCCCGGCCGGACGGCGTCTCGGACCGACCCGCTCCCGGGAACGAACCTGATGACGTCGCCAGTGTGCGTGGCGTGGACATAACCGTCGCCGACCCAGATCCCGACGTGTGCCGGCCAGCTACTGGAGGTGATGAGGTCACCGGGTCGCAGCTGGTCGAGCGGCACCCTGGGAAACATCCGGGCCTGCGCGCCCGAGAAGTGCGGCAGCGAGATGCCGCCCGCCTGCCAGGCGCGCATCGTGAGCCCGGAGCAGTCGAACGTGTCGGGACCAGCCGCGGCGTACTCGTAGGGCTTCCCGAGCTGGGCGCGTGCAAACGCGACCGCGGCGGCGGCCCCGCCGCTCGGGTTGGGGACGGGACCCGACCAATTCGTCCCACCTCTGGGAGTGGGTGCGGCAGCTGCTGCAGCGGCTTCCCGTCTTGCTTGCTCCTGTCGAACCAGGTCGGCGATGTCACCGTTGACTTGGTCGAGCAGCGCTTGCTGCGCCGCGGCCGCGGCATCGGCCTCTCCCTTGGCCGACGCGACCGCGTCGCGTTGGGCTTGCGTCGCGTCGCGGGCAGTCGCGGCGTCACGGCGACGCACTTCGAGGTCAGAGCGGGCTGCCGCGAGCTTGTCCAGGAGGGAGTTGTCCCGGCGAGTGGTGACTTCCGCGTACTTCTGACGCGAGTTGGTCTCGGCGACGTTGGAGAGGTCGAGAATGTCGATCGACACGCCGTTGCCACCCCGTCGATAGATCGCCGCGGCCCGCTGGCGAACGAGGGCCTCCAGCCGAGCGGATTCTGCTGCTGCGGCGGCGGTGCGCGCGTCCGCGTCAGCAATCAAGGCCTGAGCATCGTCGAGGGCGATCTGAGCCGCATTGAGTTGCTCGCCGAGCGCAGCGATCCGGGCGCCGTTCTCCGCAAGCTCGCTCTCGAGGACCGCGGCTTGGGCCTGCAGGTCCCCCTGAGGTGCCGCCCCGGCGGCGCCGACCGGCCCCAGAACAAGGCCGAATGCGACCAGCACGCCGACAGCCGCTCCTGCGTGACGCTTGCTCATGAAAGGTTGTTCTCCGGGAATGTCGAGAGCGGATCCGGCCTGCGCGCAGGTAATCGTGGTCGGTTCGTGTGCCGCGCGTCGCGCAGACAACTTCAGAAACGACAACGTGTCGTAGACATTTCACCACTCTAGGAGACCACGCCGCTGGCCGCCTCACCAGCCACCTAGGGACCAATGACCTTGGCGGTAGGTTCGTTCGGACCTTCAACGACAATATGTCGTAGTAGGACGCTTGCCGCATATGAGCCCGGGGCCCAACCTCGCTGTGCACGCCAGCCATCAAACGACGACGCCGTGGTGGTGGCTTGGTCGTCGCAGCGTGATGGCCGGCGTCCTCGCTGCGGGCGCTATGGCTGGCTTCTACGTCGGGGTCGTCGCGGGAGTATCGGGTTCCTGGGCGCATTTCCTGGATCAGGTCTCGACCGATTGGTACCTGCTGCTGCTCGTCGTCGCTGGGTTCGCGACCCAGGTCGCGCTGATGATCGAGCTCCGTCGTCGCCATCGCCTCAACGTCGCGGTTGCCGCGGCGGGGAGCGGTGGCGCGGGCGCGTCGGCGGTCGGGATGATCGCCTGCTGCGCACACCACATCGCCGACCTCCTACCTTTCCTCGGCGCGAGTGGCGCGGCCGCGTTCCTGTACGACTACAAGATCTGGTTCGTGCTGATCGGCGTCGGCGTGAACGCGGTTGGTGTCATGGTCGCGACCCGCCGTCTCCGCCGCACACCGCTGCTGTCGGTCCTGTCATCCACTCGGCTCCGGGACTGCGTGCCCGCACGGGTGCCGGCATGAACGCGTCGACGGACCCACGGACGGCGCCAGCGCGGCGCGACGGGAAGTGGTGGTGGATCGCGTTACTCGGCTCCACGCTCCTTGCCTTGGTGTTCATCGCGGGTCTGTCCCTGGGCGGCGTGTGGGAAGCCGACTCCGAGCCGTCGACCGCGGGGCTGCGAGACGACCGGTTCACCCACCTGGTCCAGAGCGGCGCGGCCCAGGACATGCTCGACCGCCACCAAGCGATGCTCGAGCAGATGCGCGTCGCGCTCTCACCTCAGATGCTCCAGGTGATGGACGCCGATCCGATGTGGAAGCTCATGCGCAACGACGAGTACACGACGATGCTGGAAGATCAGCAGCGTCAGATCGATCGGATGTTGGGGAGGGGCTCGCCATGACCTCGACACGCTCCAACGAGAAGAGCCGGCTGCGCCGCCCCTGGGTGAACATCACCCCCATCGAGCGGATCGGTCGGATCGTCCTCGGTGCGGGGGCAGTCGCCGCGGGCGTGATCCTGCTCACCTCGCCCGGTAGTGCGGTCGTGATCGGGCTCGAGGTGCTGTTGGTGTTGGCGGGCCTCGACCTCGTCGTCACCGGGGCGCTCGGGCACTGCCCCCTCTACCACAAGCTTCGATACGTCCCGCCATCGCTGAGGAGTTCGAGATGACAGAACCGCTCTCCGACCACGACCACGACCACGACCACGACCACGATCGTGCTGGGCCCGACAGTCCTCACGGTGGCCACGGCCTGATGATGATTGCCTGTTGCATCCCGATGCTCGTCATCGCGGTTGCCCTCGTCGCGACTGGCGTCGTGAGCACCGGCTTCTTGCTCTTGGCCGTGGGCTGCACCGTCATGATGGTCCTCATGATGCGCATGATGATGGGCGGTGTCGACGCCAACGAGCGTCGCCGGGTCGACCGCATGCCGAAGGATCGGTGAACGGTGATCAGGTCGACGCGGCTCGAGCGGTGTGTTGCCTCGGCCGTAATGGCAGGGGTCGCCCTCGTTGCGTCGACTGGTGTCGTCTGGGCGGCGAAGCCGCTGCCGAGCAAGACTGCTGAGACCGGAGGCATCACCGTCGAGGCGGCCCCGCGCCGCGTGGATGGTCGGGGGGCGGTGATCGCGATCACGCTCGACACGCACGCGGGCGAGCTGGACGTGAACCTTCGTCGGGGTTCGACGCTGACCGTCGACGGCATGCCCTGGCCAGTCGACTCGTACCGGGGCGATGGGCCCGGAGGTCATCACCGAGAGGGCACGTTGCGCTTCCGCGGGGCCGGTCCGGCTACCGGTTCGATGCGCCTCGTCATCAGAGGACTCGGCGGACCGGTGACGCTCGCCTGGAAGTTGTCGCGAGGTTGAGATCGAAGGAAGGGGGCCGAACGACGATGACACCGAGATCGAGCGCCTCACGAAGCGGTCTCGTCGGTGCAGTGAGGCGACTCTTGGTACACCGGCGACAGGCCCCTCGATTGATGCTCGGCGGTGTGGGCCTGTCGTTCGTCGTGCTCGCTGCTCTCCTGATCACGACGAGCAGTGCAGTCGCGTGGATCGTGTTCGTGGCCTTGATCCTGACGTCCTGCTTCGCGTCGTGCGTGATCATCTGGCGGATCAGCGAGCATGACGCCGCCGCGTTGGAGGGCAAGATTGCCGAGCTCCGCGACCGGGGCAACGCCGGCGGGTCGTGAGGTCCCATGAACCTGGGGCGGGGTCACAGGCGGAGGAGCCGCTCGATTCCGACGACCGCATCGCTGATCTTCGCGTCACCGCGGTCGGGCTCGTCGGCGACGGCGTCGCGCACGCAGTTGCGGAGGTGCTCGCCCACGAGTCCGAGTCCGACGCTGCGCAGGGCGCTGGTGACGGAGGCGATCTGGGTCAAGACGTCGATGCAGTAGCGGTCGTCTGAATCGAGCGGCTCCTCCGCCTGTGACCCCGCCCCAGGTTCATGGGACCTC
>JBKJJI010000361.1:0-2582 GCA_046598115.1 Acidimicrobiia bacterium
TGCTCGACCGCTCCGGCTCGATGAACGCACTGCACCAGGACGTCGTGCTCGGGCTCCAGGAGTACATCCGGGAGCAGCGCCTCGCCGATCCCAGCGCCCAGCTCACCCTCGTGCAGTTCGACAGCGAAGATCCCCACGAGCTCCTCCTCGACGGCATGCGCCTCGCCGACGTCGACGAGCAGCGGGCGACCAGGCGCTTCGACCCGCGGGGCGCCACACCGCTCTACGACGCCGTCGCCGCGCTCGTCGGCCGCGCCGACAAGCACATCGCCGACGGGGCCGACGACGCCGACCAGGTCGTGGTGATCTTCACCGACGGGCTGGAGAACGCGAGCACCGACTGCACTCGCACGAAAGCGTTCACGCTCATCAAGGAGCGTCGCGAGCGCGGCTGGACGTTCGCGTTCATGGGGGCCAACCAGGACGCCTACGAGGCCGGCGAATCGATCGGCGTGTCCCGTGCCAATGCGGCGAACTGGGACGCGACCGGACCCGGAACCCGCCAGGCGATGAGCACGCTCAGCCAGCGGTCGGCCGACAAGCTCCAGCAGACCCGTTCCCAGCGGCGGGCGAGGCGCGACGACTTCTTCGGGGACGACCCGGGCACAACCCCTGGAACGTGACCGCCGGGTTCCACCCCCTCTCTCGTGACTCCGGGCCGACGCCGGGTGGAAACCGGTCTCCAAAGGATCTACTGCCATCCTTGCGCAATGGCCTCCGTGACGAACGGCTCTCGAGCGACGTCTGGCGGCAAGGAGCACAGATGCAACACTCTGGTGATGGAGCGCATCGGGCTACGAGAGCTGCGTCAGCACGCGAGCGAGATCGTTCGGCGCGCGGAGGCGGGCGAAGAGCTTCTCGTCACCGTGGCTGGTCGTCCCGCAGCCGTGCTCGGTCCGGCGACGCCCTCACGCTGGCGGCGCTACGACGACATCGAAACGATCTTCGCGGGGCCGGCGGACGCGGCGTGGACCACCGATCGGGAGCGCATCGACCAGTCCCTCGGTGACGCATGGCTGCACTGACGAAGGCGATCCTCAACACCAGGTCTTATCGCGGCCGATGTTCCACGCCCGGGCGGAGAGCTGAAATACGCGCGGTTGGGTTGGTCGCGCGTGCTCCAAGCATCGCCCTCGCCGACGACAACGGTCGGCCAGAGCTCAGCACGGACCCGCGGTGCAATCCCCTGCCGCACAGAGTGGGCCTCTCCCAACCTCACGCACGGCCGCGCCCCGAGGACTTGATGGTGGCGATTCCTTCGACGGCGTCTCAGCCCGTGGACCGGATCGCGGCCGACACGGGCTGCGCTGCGCACGATCCCGAGCCCGGGCCCGGCACCCCGACCTCACGACCGGCTACCCCGGCGCCGGCCACGGCTTCATGCGGGACGTTTCCGACGACTACCACGAGGCCTCGGCCACCGACGCCCGGGAGCGCTTGACCGAGTTCTTCGCCACCCACCTCCGCTGAACGCGGACGGGCGATCGGCGACCCACTCCGGCCTGCCACCCGATTCGTTGGTATGCTCCGGCACCCCGAGCGATCCACCGACGACCAGGGGAATGCGATGTCGAAGCGTGAGCTCGTCGATTCCTACGTTGCCGGACGGATCAGCCGCCGGATGTTCGTGCGGGGCCTCCTCACCGTAGGCGTGACCGCCGCGGCCGCCGTCGCCTACGCCGACACGCTCGCCGTGGGCGCGCCGATGAGCCGGCGCCGCCAGGCCAGCGACCTGTACCAGGACCTCTACAGCGGCAACGAGACGGCCCCCGCCTCGGCACTCACGACGGACCCGAACTTCACCGGCTGAGGCACCCGCATGGTCGACGACGACCTGCGTTCTCCCAACCAACGAACCGGACGCGACGGCCAACCGCCCGTCGCGATCGTCGTCCACACCACCGACGGCCCGTTCTCGGCGGCACTCTCCTGGCTGACCCGGCCCGAGAGCGGGGTGAGCGCGCACTACCTCGTCGATCTCGACGGGCGCGTGGTGCAGCTCGTCGACGAGGCGGACACCGCCCGGCACGCGGGCATCCTGCACCGGCCGACCACCACCGTGCTGGGCGACCGCGACCCGAACGCGGCGACGGTGGGGATCGAGTTCGCCGACGACGGCGCGCCGGGCGACGTCGTCCGACCGGACACGCAGTACCGGGCGGGCGCGCGGCTCCTACGCGCGATCACGAACCGCTGGGCGATCCCGCTCGATCGCGAGCACGTGATCGGCCACCGCGAGCTCTACGCACGGAAGACCTGCCCGGGGAACCTCGACGTCGCGCGACTCGTGACCGAGGCGCGCGCCCTGGACCCGACGGAACCCGAGCACGCGCCGGCCGACGCCGCCACGAGCCCGTCGCGTTCCCGGCTCGTGGTGCTCGTGCCCGCGCGCAACGCGGCCGACGACCTCCCCGGGTTCTTCACCTCGGTCCGCCCCTTCGCCGACGCGGTCGTCGCCCTCGACGACGGCAGCATCGACGACACCGCCGCGATCCTCCAGGCAGAGCCCCTCGTCCAGGTCCTGCTCCGCAACCCCCGCCGCGACACCTACGCCGGCTGGGACGACGCCGCCAACCGCCAAC
>JBKJJI010000370.1:0-6428 GCA_046598115.1 Acidimicrobiia bacterium
GTCGCACGTCGTGCCGTCGATCAATGCTGCCGCGAAGGCCGCCGACCGCTCCGCGCCCCGCGTGGTGGTCGGCCTCCCGATCTGCGTCACCGACGACGTCGCCGCCGCTCGCGAACGGGCCGCGCGCAGCTTCTCGGTGTACGGGACGCTCCCGTCGTACCGGGCCATGCTCGACCGCGAGGGCGCCGACGGTCCTGCTGATGTCGCGATCGTCGGCTCCGAGGGCGACGTGCAACGTCAGGTCGCGCATCTCGCCGAGGTCGGCGCGACCGACTTCATGGCCAACGAGTTCGGCTCCGGCGAGGAACGGGCACGAACCCGGGACCTGCTCCGGAGCCTCTGATCCGTCAACCGACGCGGCGGCCACCGGCCCGACCTCCGCTCGAACCTCGATCCCACTCACCGGAGGGTCCCGATGGCGCACCCGAAGGCTGCGGCGATCCTGGTGATCGTCGTCGCGATGCTCGCGGCCCAAGCTCCCGCTCCCGCCGGCGTGAGCCGCGAGCGCATCGAGCGCCGATCCGCGGGTGTCGGTGAGCGACCTCGGAAGGTCAAGGACCTGATCCCCAGGACCCGGCCGCAGAAGCGGACCGTGTACGACCGTGTTGTCGCCCGCATCCGTCCTGACGGCACGACGAGCCTGGCCGACGCGAGACGTCTCTTCTCCATGGTCATCGCCGAGCTCCCGGGTGTCGACGTGCCGGTCGCCCGCTCCCGGGGCAGCGTCGACGCCGGGGTCGCGATCGACGCGATCCTCGCCCACTACGACGAGCTGTCGCGCGCGGAGCGCACGATCGTGCGCGACGCGCTCGCCTTGCCCGACGACGGCCACGCCGTCGCCGGGATGACGAGCCGCGCCGGGCGCACCCTCTCGGCCGGAGCTCAGGCCGATGCCGCCCTCACGGCCATCCTCGACGACGTCGGCCCACTGCTCGCGGCGCGCCTCGGGCCACTCCCGGTCAGTGCCCGCGTCGAGCGCATCCCGCAGATTCGGATCGCCGAAGCGCGTGCCTCGGCCAGGATCGACACGCAGGGCTGTCGCGTCATGGCCATGCCTGCGCTCGATTCACTCCCGCGTGATGGGCAGCGCTTGGTCGTCGCCCACGAGCTCGTGCACTGCTACGCCATCGCGCTCCACGGGCCGCAGATCCCGGTGCCGGAGTGGATCCGGGAAGGGGGCGCGAACTACGTGGCGGCGCTCGTCGTGTTCGGCGACCAGTCGGGTCCGCTCGCCGGGCTCGAGAACGTGTGGCCGCTGTACCTCTCCGACCCGGGCACGTCCGTCTACGACCGCAGCTACGACGCGTTGGGGATCTTCGCCTTCGGCGCCGCGCATGGTGTCGATGCCGCGCGGGTGGTGCTCGACGCGTCTCGCGCGGGCGTTGATTCGAGCGCGGTCCTGGGCACGCTGCTGTCCGGGGCGACCGACGACTGGCCGGGCGGCTGGTGGCGACGAACTGACTGGGGTGCGTCGTGGGACATGCGCGGACCGGGCATCACGGCCGACCGGGCCGAGGTCTCCCGGGCCCTGCTCCGCCCCGGACACGCGCTGCGGGTCGTGCTCCCGCCGGCGGCCGTGGGGGTGGGACGGGTCGAGTTCGGCTCCGAGCTCCTCGTGGTGGAGGAAGCGAGCCGCGGCAACGTGCGCCTCGACGACGGATCGACCCGTACGGTCGCGTCCCTGGCCGGGACCACCTGGTGCACGAACGGCCCGTGCGTCTGCCCGCGCGGGACCCGCCAGGCCGGTCGGACGTTTCCCCGTCTGGCGGGGTCGTCCATGGCGATGGGCATCACCGGTGGGACCGCGGCGGCCCGATTCCTGGTGCGCGGGCGCTCGCTACGCGACGTGTGCGACCGGGACCCGCTCGCATGCCTCGTCGGGACGTGGACCGCGACCGGGTTCACGACCTCGCTGTTCCGGGTTCGCAGCGGTGGGACGGGCCTGGTCATGGCGGTCGAGCCCGATCTCGCCTTCTCGCTCGACTACGGCCCGATGAGCGAGATCGTCGCGGCGGTTCCCGACGTCGCCGATCTGGTGCTCCACGTCCGCATCGACGGCGTCGCCACCGGGACGTGGGACATCGCGGGCGATCAGGTCACGGCGATCAGGCTCGACGCGAGCGCGCTCCGAAGCAGCGGTTCGGCAGAGGTCGCAGGCGCGACCGCGTTCACGATCTCCGGCTCGGTCGAGGAGCTGATCGCGGCGGCGGGAGCGCAGACCGGCGTCACCGGCCCCGACTGGCTGGCACTCGACTGCACGCCGACTGCGCTGCGGCTGTCGCATCCGATCGGTGAGTGGTCCTTCACCCGGGACGCCTGAGTGCCTCGCGCCCCCGCCCCCGAGTCCGCGCCTGGCCATTCCCAGGCGATTCCTGGGCTATTCGCGCCGATTCCCACGCGACTCCCCGTTCGGAAAGGCCGCTCCGGGGGCCCTAAACTGGTCTCTCCCGGCTCCACCGGAAAGGCCCTGTTGTGCGCGCGCGTTCCGACCTCCGCAACGTGGCGATCATCGCCCACGTGGACCACGGAAAGACCACCCTCGTCGACGCCATGCTGCGTCAGACCGGGGCCTTTCGCGCCCACCAGGAGGTCGTCGACCGGGTCATGGACTCGACCGACCTCGAGCGCGAGAAGGGCATCACGATCCTCGCCAAGAACACGGCGGTCCGCTACGAGGGCGTGAAGCTCAACATCGTCGACACGCCCGGCCACGCCGACTTCGGGGGCGAGGTCGAGCGGGGCCTCACCATGGTCGACGGGGTGCTCCTGCTCGTCGACGCGAGCGAGGGACCGCTGCCCCAGACCCGGTTCGTGCTCCGCAAGGCACTCGAGGCGCGGCTGCCGGTGATCCTCGTGGTGAACAAGGTCGACCGGGCCGACGCTCGCGTCGACGAGGTGGTCCACGAGGTCGAGGAGCTGTTCCTCGACCTCGACGCCGACGAGCACCAGATCGCGTTTCCGATCGTCTACTGCAACGCCCGGACGGGCCGCGCGTCCCTCGACGCCGCCGACCCCGACCTCCAGCTCAGCGAGCCGGCAGGCGAGGGTGGCCTGAAGCCGCTCCTCGAGGTCGTGATCGAGCACATCCCCGCACCCACCTACGACGAGCAGCATCCGCTGCAGGCACTCGTCACCAACCTCGACGCGTCGCCGTACGTCGGGCGTCTCGCGCTGTGCCGGATCCGTCACGGCGTCCTCCGCAAGGGTGCGCCGGTGGCGTGGTGTCGCGCCGACGGCACGATCGAGAACGTGCGCATCACCGAGATGTACGTGACCGAGGCACTCGAGCGCGTCGATGCGACCGAGGCCGGCCCCGGAGAGATCGTCGCGATCGCAGGGCTGGCCGAGGTCACGATCGGCGAGACGCTCGCGGATCCCGACGACCCGCGGCCGCTGCCCGTCATCCACGTCGACGCCCCGAGCCTCTCGATGACGATCGGGATCAACACCTCCCCGCTCTCGGGGACGGAGGGCAACAAGCTCACGGCCCGGCTGGTGAAGACACGCCTCGACACCGAGCTCGTCGGCAACGTGTCGTTGCGCGTGCTCCCGACCGACCGACCCGACGCGTGGGAGGTCCAGGGGCGCGGCGAGCTCCAGCTCGCGGTGCTCGTCGAGATGATGCGCCGCGAGGGGTTCGAGCTCACCGTCGGGAAGCCCCAGGTCGTCACCCGCGAGGTGAACGGCAAGGTGCACGAGCCCGTCGAGCGCGTGTCGATCGACGTGCCCGAGGACTACCTCGGAGTCGTCACCCAGATGCTGGCGCTCCGCAAGGGGCGGCTCGAGCAGATGGTGAACCACGGGACCGGATGGGTGCGCATGGAGTACCTCGTCGCGGCCCGTGGGCTCGTGGGGTTCCGGACGGAGTTCCTCACCGAGACCCGGGGCACCGGGATCCTGCACCACGTGTTCGAGGGCTACGAGCCCTGGCACGGCGATCTGCGGGCCCGCCCGACGGGGTCGATGGTCGCGGATCGCAAGGGTCCCACGAACTCGTATGCTCTGATGAACCTCCAGGAGCGCGGTCAGCTCTTCGTCGGCCCCGGTATCGAGGTCTACGAGGGGATGGTCGTCGGGGAGAACGCCCGTGGCGAAGACATGGACGTGAACCCCACGAAAGAGAAGAAGCTCACGAACCATCGAGCGTCTTCTGCCGACGAGATGGTGCGCCTCGTGCCACCTCGTGCGATGTCGCTCGAGCAGTCGCTCGAGTTCATCGCCGACGACGAGTGCGTCGAGGTGACGCCCGAGTCGGTGCGTCTCCGCAAGGTGGTGCTCGACGCATCGATGCGTGGCCGGGAGCGCGGGCGGGCTCGTCCGCCGCGCACCTGACGAGCGCGACGACGGCCACGACGACAGGCAACACGCGACACAGAGAAAGGGATCGGCATGGCGGGACGACAGCGGACGACCTTCGCGAAGCTCCAGAAGGAGCGCGCACGACAGGAGAAGCAGGCGGCCAAGCGGGCCCGGCGTCAGGGGATCGAGCCCGCGCCGACGATCGAGTACGCGCCGACGGCGGACCTGAACGACCCGTCCACGTGGAAGTACGCCGACGAGATCGAGGCCGAGAAGAAGGCAGCTGCCGAGGCCGATACGCCCGACACGGCCCCCGGCGCTGCGTCCGACACTTCGTCCGACACTGCGGCTGACGCCACCCCCGACGCGTAGTTGATGCGCCTCTCACCCGCCTATGGCGGGGTGAGAGGCGCACGACCGAGAAACCTGGGTTTCGGGTGCTGCGGGCCGTCAGGTCACGAGCGCGTCGAGCTCAGCGAGCGCTCCCCGCGGATCTGCGCCGACGACGATGCCGTGCATGCCGAGCGCGCGTGCGGCGACGACGTTCTGTTCGAAGTCGTCGAGGAAGACAGCCGAGTCTGGTGCGACCCCGAGGCGCTCGAGGGCCCGTTCGTAGATGACCGGGTCCGGCTTGCGGACCCCCTCCAGGCACGAGTCGACCACGAGCTCGAAGAGCTCGTCGACTGCGAGCCGCGCCCGCCAGTGTTCGCCGTACTCGCGGATGTTGTTGGTGAGGATCGCGTTGCGGATCCCGCGGTCGCGCAGGTTTCGGACGTAATCGGTGACGACCGACCGGTCGACGTCGTCGTCTCCCATCGCACCGAACATCTCGGCCGGATCGAAGCGGACCCCCGAGGCGACCGCGGACGCGCTGATCTCGTCGAGGGCCACGGTGAACGCGATCTCTCCGCGCTCGAGGCGGTGCCATGCGTGGTCGCTGTCGGTGTCGTAGTCACCGAACACGATGCGGACGAACGCATCGGGCTCGGCGTCCTGGGCGACCGCGTACGCGTGCGCGGCCGCGAAGGGTGAGGCGGTGAAGACTCCGCCGAAGTCCCAGATCACTGCCTCGATCGACATGCTCCCAAGGTAGGCGCACGACGAGTGCCGCTCGTGGTCGACGGCAGGGGGGAACTCAGACGACGCGGCGGTAGCGGGCGACGGCGAGCGGTGCGGCGACGGCGACGATGCCGACGATCCAGGCCAGTGCGGTGATGACCTGGGAGCTCGTCGGACCGCCGAGCGTGAGCGCGCGGGCGGCGTCGACCACCACCGAGACCGGCTGGTGCTCGGCGAACGCCCGCAGCCAGTCGGGCATCGTCGCGGTCGGTACGAACGCGGACGACGCGAACACGAGCGGTGCCATGACCGGGAACGCGGCCGCCTGCGCCGTCTCGGCGTCGGGCGCGAACATCCCCACGATCGCGAACACCCACGAGAGCGAGTACGAGAAGGCCAGCACCATGCCGATCGAGCCGAGGACGGCCGGCCAGCTCGTGCTCGGGTCCCACCCGACGAGGAAGCCGACGCCACACATCAACGCCATCACGAAGATGTTGCGGAGCAGGTCGGCGATCGTCCGGCCGACGAGGACCGCCGAGCGCGCCATCGGCAGCGACCGGAACCGGTCGATGAGCCCCTTCTGGAGATCGTCGGCCAGACCGACACCGGTGGTGAGCGAGCCGAACACGATGGTCTGGACGAAGATCCCGGGCATCAGGAAGTCGACGTAGGACTCGCCGGGCACGTTGATGGCGCCCCCGAAGACGTAGCGGAACATCAGCACGAAGATGACCGGCTGGATCGTGGAGAACACGAGCAGCTCGGGCGTCCGGCGGATGTTGAGGATGTTGCGCCACGCGATCGTGAGCGCGTCGCTCACGACCCGGGGCCGCCCGATCGATCCGGTCGTCGCGGTCATGCGCCCTCGCTCCCGGTCTTCTGTCGCCGACCCCGGCGCTTGCGTTCCAGGTCCGCGACCGCGTCGCCGTCGGTAGCCGCAGGTGCTTCGGCGGCGTGGCCGGTGAGGCTGAGGAACACGTCGTCGAGCGTGGGCTCGTGGAGCGTCATGGCGACCGGGGCGAGTGCAGCGGCGTCGAGACGGCGCACGGTCTCCAGCATGGCGACCG
>JBKJJI010000392.1:0-3242 GCA_046598115.1 Acidimicrobiia bacterium
GGGCGGTGCCGGTCTTGCCCGCCACCCGGTAGCCGCTCACCTGGGCCTTCGTCCCGGTCCCTTCGGCGACCACGCCCTCCAGCAGCGTCGTCATCGTGCGCGCGGTCGCCTCCGACACCACGCGACGCGTGGCACCGAGCGGCTCCTCGTGTCGGCGGCCGTCGGCATCGAGGGTCGCGGCCACGAGTCGCGGCTCACGTGCGACCCCGCCGTTCGCGATGGTCAGGTACACGTCGAGCATCTGCATGGCGGTGACGGCGATCCCGCTGCCGACCGGCATCGACGCGAGGCTCGTCGCGTTGTACTGCTCCAACGGGAGCAGGATGCCGGACGCCTCGCCGGGATAGTCGAGACCGGTCTCCCGACCGAAGCCGAACGCTCGCAGCGCCGTGTCGAAGCGCTGCTTGCCGAGCATCTCGGCGATCTTGATCGTGCCCACGTTCGACGAGAGCCGGACGATGTCGGCCACGCTGAGCTCGGGGCCGTGGGTGTGCACGTCGGCGAACGTCTGGTCGTCGACCACGATCTGGTTCGGGACCGACAGCACCGTGTTCGAGTGGATGAGGCCCGCTTCCAGTGCCGCGGCGATCGTGACCACCTTGTTCGTCGATCCGGGCTCGAAGACGTCGGTGAGGGGCCGGTTGGGGGTCCCGGCCGGGGCGGGACGCGCGGGCACGCCTGTCGTCGCGCCCTCCACGGTGGCCATGGCCAGGACGTCGCCCGTGCGCACGTCGGCGACGACGGCCGTGCCGCCCTTCGCGCGCGCCCGCTCGATCTCGGCGACGAGGATCCGCTCGACCTCGTACTGGAGCGGCTGGTCGATGGTGAGCAGGAGGTCGCTCCCCGACCGCGGCTCGGTCACCCGCCGCTGTCCGTCCGGCAGCTCCCTGCCCTGGGGATCGCGCTCGACCTCCATCGTCCCGGTCCGTCCGGCGAGCTGGCGCTCGCGACCGGACTCGAGCCCTGCGAGACCGTCGTTGTCGATGCCCACGAACCCGAGCAAGGGTGCCGCGAGATCGCCGGCCGGGTAGTACCGCTTCGTCTCGGGCAGGAACCCGATGCCCACGAGGTCGAGGGCCTCGATCTGCTCGGCGACGCTCCGCTCGACCTTCCGGGCCAGGTAGACGAACTGTCGGTCGGGCGCGCCGAGCTGGCGAGCGAGGGTGCTCGAGTCGATGCCCAGGACGGGGGCGAGTGCGGCGGCGGCCGCCGTGGGGTCCGTCACCGACGCAGGGTCGGCCCAGATGCTCGACCGCGACACCGAGACGGCGAGGTCGTTGCCGTTGCGGTCGAAGATGGCGCCGCGTTCGGCGGGGATCTCGACGGTGTGCACGCGCTGATCGACCCCGAGCGCCTCGTAGTACGACCGGTTGCGAGCCTGGACGTCGACGAGTCGGATGCCGATCGCGACGAAGATCGTGACGAGCACCACGAGGATGGCGACGAGCCGGCGGCCCGGCGCAGGGGGCGCCTGGTGCCGCCGTGCGTTGCCGCGACGGGTGCTCCGGTGTGCGCGCTCGCGCCCGGGGTCTCGCTCGGTGCGCCGGTCCGACCGCGAGCGGGGGTACGCGCGGTCGGACCGGACCAGGCTCAGCCCACTCGTGCTCGACCCACGAGACGGGCGATCATGCGCGCCCCTAGGCGGGGAATCGGGACGCGAGGGATCGGGACGCGACGAGACGCGCGCCCTCTCAGGGCGCGCGCGCCGCTGCTCGACCCTCCGCGACCGCCGGGATGCGGTCGCCCGGTCACGAGCCGTCGTCAAGAGTGGGCTTCACTTCGCTCCAGCCGCGCAACGTCGTCGACGTCGCATCGGGTGCTGCCGGTGGTGCGCCCTCGACCGACACCGCGGTCGGGGGTCCGCTCGGGGCCTGCAGCCCGAGTGCGGTCGCCCGCTCGACGATCCGCTGCGGAGCCGACAGCTGGGCATGCTCGTAGCGAGCATCCTCGTAGCGGCGTTCCGCTGCCGCGGTGCGCTGCTCGAGCCGGTCGATCGCGACCTGGCTCTGCGCCACCATCGCGTGGAACGCGACCATCGCCAGCACGGCCAGCACTCCCCCGAAGGCCAGCACGGCGACCTTCAGGCGGCGGCGGCGGGTCCGCTCGTGCAGGGCGCCGGCGACGCGCAGCCTGGGCTGATCGACGCGGATGCGGGACTCACGCGCGACGGCGCGCGGCCAGGGGGCGACGGCGACGGCGCTCATGACCCGGCCGACGCGGCGAGCTTCTCGACCGCGCGGAGACGCGCGCTCCGGGCCCGCGGGTTGGTCGCGATCTCGTCACCGCGCGGACGCATCGCGCGCCGGTTCAGCCGTCGGACGAAGCCGTGCGACTCCGGCTCGACGGGCATCCCGGGCAACGGCTGGTCGGAGGCGCCGGCCCAGCGGGCGAACCGCTCCTTGACGATGCGGTCCTCGAGCGAGTGGTAGGCGAGCACGAGGACCCGACCACCGGGTGCGAGGAGGTGGACCGACTCGTCGAGTCCCTCCGCGAGGTTGGGGAGCTCGCGGTTGACCTCCATGCGGATGGCCTGGAACGTCCGGCGTGCCGGGTGGCCACCCCGTCGACGGTCGCGCGCCGGGATCGCCTCCTTCACCGCGTCCACGAGGTCCGCGGTCGTCTCCAGCGGGCGGTTGGCCACGATCCGGGCCGCGATCCGCGCCGCGAAGCGTTCCTCGCCAAAGCTCCGGATGATCCGTGCCAGCTCGGCCTCTGCGTACTCGTTCACGACCTGCGCCGCCGTGCGCTCCTGCGCGGCGTCCATGCGCATGTCCAGTGGCGCCTCGCCCCAGTAGCTGAAGCCGCGCGCCTGCTCGTCCAGCTGAGGACTGCTCGTCCCCAGATCGAAGAGAATTCCCATGATGCTCCCCTCGCTCCTCTGTCCGCTGCGGTTCGAGCGGACGATCCCGGCGACGTCTTCGAAGCCGCCGTGCACGATCAGGGCCCGGTCACCGAAGGGCTGGAGCGCCGTCCGGGCTGCTGCGACGGCCCGGGCATCTCGGTCGATGCCCAGGACCCGCAGGTCCGGTCGAGCTTCCAGGAGGAGGCGGGCGTGCCCACCTCCTCCGACCGTCGCGTCCACGACGGTCCCCTCTGGTACCGAGGCGAGGAGCTCGAGCACCTCCCGGGCCATGACCGGTTGGTGCTGGAAACCACCCATCACGAGATCCCCTCGCCGACTTCGGCCGTCGTACCAGCGCTGCCACGCCGACACGGTGACCGGAGCCACCACGTTCGCTGCT
>JBKJJI010000139.1:0-5550 GCA_046598115.1 Acidimicrobiia bacterium
GTTCGCCGCGACCCCGACGGGCTCGTCGCCGTCCATCGCGGTGATGATCGTGACGCCGGTGGCGAACTGACCGAGGACCTGTCGGAACTCGCCGGCGTCGGGGCGGTAGACCTGCTCGCCGGCGGTGTCGTCGCTCACAACGTCCCGACGGAGAGCTTCAGGCCCTCGTGCGCCGCGATGACCTCCGGCCCGTCTGTCTCGGCCGACAGGTCGCGGGCGTGCTCGAGAATCGCGTCGATGTCGCCGTCGCCGTGCGTCGGGCAGTGGTGGAACAACGCGAGCGTCTTGACGCCGGCCTCACGAGCCACGTGCACGGCATAGTCGATCGTCGAGTGACCGAAGTGGCGCTTCGCCTCGTACTCGTGGGCGGTGTGCTGCGCATCGTGGATCAAGACGTCGGCACCGTCGCTCAGCTCGAGGATGCTGTCGGGGATGAAGTCGTCGGCGTCGTCGGGGACGCACCCGGGGCCGTGGTCCGACATGTAGGCGACGGTCGCGCCCTCCTGCTCGACCCGGAACCCGAGTGTCGGGTCCGTGTGGCGGACCCACCTCGAAATCACCTTGGCGCCGTTGACCGCGAAACGGTCGGTGTCGGTGTCGAGGAAGTTCACGCAGCCACCGAGGTCGCTCGGCGTGATCGGGAAGTACGGCGGACGCATCACGCCGGCGAACGCCTCGGCCAGCGACTCCCCCTCCTGGCGCGGCCCGTAGATGTCGACCAGCGCGTCGGGCCGGAACAAGGGAGTGAAGAACGGGAACCCGATGATGTGATCCCAGTGCAGATGGGTCAGGAGCACCGTCGCCTTGTACGGGCTCGTGAAGCGGTTCCCGCCGAGGTCGGCGGCGAACTGCTCGGTGACGACGTCGCCGTACTCGCGCAGGCCCGTCCCGAGGTCGAACACCACCGGCTGATGCCCCGGCGACTCGAGGGCGACGCACGAGGTGTTCCCGCCGTAGCGCTCGAAATGGGCGCCGTCGCACGGCGTCGAGCCCCTGACGCCGTAGAACGTGAGCTGCACACCGGCGCCCGTCGACACGGAGGCGAAGGATAGTCATCGGGGTCGGTGGGCGAAACCATCCAGCTGCCCGAAGAAGGCGCCCGAGGAACGTCAGTGTCGCGGCGTGCGATGGCGACGACGTGCGCCGCGACGTCACCCGTCACGATCCGACAGAACGGGCACTCGGCGCCCAGGGCGGCGCTACTCGGGCGACTCGTACGGCCGCTGGCGGGGCTTGGCCGCGGCACGCGTCGGCACCATCACCTTGCGCCGGAAGTAGCAGACCTCTTCCCCGCGCTGGTTGAAGCCCCAGGTCTCGACCGTGACGATGCCCCGGTCGGGCTTGCTCGAGGACTCCTTCTTCTCCAGCACCTTCGTCTCGGCGTAGATCGTGTCGCCGTGGAAGGTCGGGCGCTGGTGCTTGAGCTCCTCGACCTCGAGGTTGGCGATCGCCACACCACTGACGTCGGGCACGCTCATCCCGAGGACCAGCGAGTACACGAGGTTGCCGACGACGACGTTCTTGCCGAACTGCGTCTGGGTCTCGGCGAACCAGGCATCCGTGTGCAACGGGTGGTGGTTCATCGTGATCATGCAGAAGAGGTGGTCGTCGGCCTCGGTGATCGTCTTGCCCGGCCAGTGCTTGTAGACGTCGCCGGGCTCGAAGTCCTCGAAGTACCGGCCGAAGGGGCGCTCGTGAACGGTCATGACCTGGTCTTCCTTCAGTCGGTGAGGGGGTGGCGGGCGAGGAGGCCGCGGGCGATGACGATGCGTTGGATCTCGTTGGTGCCCTCGCCGATGATCATCAGCGGCGCATCCCGGTAGTAGCGCTCGATCGGGAGCTCGGTCGTGTAGCCCACGCCACCGTGCACCCGCATGGCGTCGGTCGCGATCTCGAACGCCGCTTCGCTCGCGAAGAGCTTGGCCATCCCCGCCTCGACGTCGCAGCGCTCCCCCGCATCCTTCTTCTCTGCCGCGTTGCGGGCGAGAAGCCGCGAGGCCTCCAGCTTCGTGGCCATGTCGGCGAGCTTCAGCTGGATGGCCTGGTGCTGGGCGATCGGCTTACCGAACGTCTTCCGTTGCTGGGCGTAGCGCAACGACGCCTCGAACGCGGCCCGCCCCACCCCGACCGCGCGCGCTGCGATGTTGATGCGCCCCACCTCGAGCGCCGAGAGGATGAAGTGCTGGCCGCGGCCGAGCCCGGCCGCTCCGCCGAGCACCCAGTCGGCCGGGACACGATGGCCGTCGTAGGCCATCTCCACTGTCTCCAGCCCCCTGTACCCGAGCTTGGGGATGTTGCGGCTCACCGTGATGCCGCCGGTGTGGTCGACGCCCGGCTCCTTCTCGACCATGAAGCAGGTGATGCCCTCCTCGGTGCGCGCCGCGAGCGCGATGAGCCCGGCCCGCTGCCCGTTCGTCACCCAGGTCTTCGTCCCCGAGATCACGTACTCGTCGCCGTCGCGGACCGCGCGGCAGGTGATCGCGCTCGTGTCGGTGCCGGCGTCGGGCTCGGAGAGCGAGAGACAGCCCCGGATCTCGCCCGTCGCGAGCCGGGGGAGCCAGCGCTGCTTCTGCTCCTCCGTCCCCTCGGCCTTCAGGAGGTTGGCGGCCATGACGTGCGTGTTGACGATGCCCGAGAGCGACATCCACCCGGCTGCCAGCTCCTCGATCACGCCGATGTAGGTGACGAGGTCGAGCCCGAGCCCGCCGTACTCCTCCGGGATCGTCAGGCCGAAGAGGCCGAGCTCGGCCATCGTGGCGACGATCGAGGCCGGATACTCGTCGGCATGCTCGAGGTCGGAGGCGACCGGGACGACGTCGCGTTCGATGAACCGACGGACGGTCGCGATCAGCTCGTCGCGCAGTGCGGGATCGGTGGGCACGGGGGCGAGACTACGCGGCGTGGCGGCGGGAATCGCCACGTCGGCCGGTAGGTTGGTGCCTTCGATGGCCATGCATCAGACGATGATGGGCTTCCGCCGGGACCCTGATCTCGTGCGGGGCCGCAAGGTGGAACGCGCCCTCCTGCGACGGGTCCTCGGGCTCACGCGCCCGTATCGCGGCCAGCTCATCGGGTTCCTCGTGTCGGTCGTCGCCTCGGCCGGCGTCGCCGTCCTTCCTCCGCTGCTGTTCCGGGCGCTGCTCGACGACGCGGTGCCGAACAAGGACGTCCAGCTCGTCCTCTTCCTTGCGCTCGGCGCGGTCGGGCTCGCGATCGCGAACGCTGCCCTGTCACTCCTCCAGCGGTGGTACTCGGCTCGCATCGGTGAGGGGCTGATCTTCGACCTGCGCGTCGCGCTCTTCGACCATGTCCAGCGGCTCCCGATCTCGTTCTTCACTCGCACCCAGACCGGTTCCCTGATGTCGCGCCTCAACAACGACGTCATCGGCGCGCAGCAGGCCGTCACGGGGACGCTCGGCACCGTGGTCGCGAACGTGATCACCCTCGTGGTGACGCTCTCGGTGATGCTCGGCCTCGAGTGGCGCCTCACGATCCTCACGCTGGCGGTCCTCCCCGCGTTCATCATCCCGGCCCGCCGGATCGGGCGCCGACTCCAGACCGCGACCCGTGAGGGGATGCAAGTCAACGCCTCGATGAACAACACCGTCGTGGAGCGGTTCAACGTCGCCGGTGCGCTCGTGGTGCAGCTCTTCGGCAGCCACGAACGCGAGCGCGACTTGTTCTCGGGCCGCGCGGCACGCGTCCGCGACATCGGCATCAAGACCGCGATGTACGCACGGGTGCTCTTCGTCGCGCTCGGCTTCGTCGCCGCGGTGGGGACGGCAGTCGTCTACTACCTCGGTGGCCGCCTCGTCATCGACGACGCGATCTCGATCGGGACGATCGCCGCCTTCGTGATCTACGTCGGGCAGATCTACCAGCCGCTCACCCAGCTCACGAATGCACGCGTCGACGTGATGACCGCGCTCGTCTCGTTCGAGCGGGTGTTCGAGGTGCTCGACTTCGAGCCGCTCGTCCACGACCGCCCGGGTGCGTTCGACCTCGCGCCCGGGGCCGGGAGCATCAGCTTCGAGCGCGTGTGGTTCCGCCACCCCGCGCCGGCGATCTCGTCGATCCCCTCGCTCGAGGAGGGCGTCGTCGTGCCCGGCGACGACCCGAGCGCGTGGATCCTGCGCGACGTGTCGATCACCGTTGCGCCCGGCGAGCTGGTCGCGCTCGTCGGACCCTCGGGTGCGGGGAAGACGACGACCGCGCTCCTCGTCCCGCGCATCCACGACGTGAGCGGGGGGCGCGTCCTCGTCGACGGCCACGACGTGCGCGACCTCACCCTCAGCTCGCTGCGGGAGACGGTCGGGATGGTGATGCAGGACCCGCATCTCTTCCACGAGTCGATCGCCGACAACCTCCTCTACGCGAAGCCCGGAGCGACGGGCGACGAGCTCGTCGCCGCATGTCGGTCGGCGCGGATCCACGACCTCATCGCGAGCCTTCCCGAGGGCTACGACACCGTGGTCGGCGAGCGGGGATACCGGCTCTCCGGTGGCGAGAAGCAGCGGTTGGCGATCGCGAGGGTGCTGCTCAAGAACCCGGCGATCGTGATCCTCGACGAAGCCACGTCGCATCTCGACAACGAGTCCGAGCACGCGATCCAGCAGGCGCTCGCGACGGCACTCGAGGGCCGCACCGCGCTCGTGATCGCGCATCGGCTCTCGACGATCGTTTCCGCCGACCGCATCATCGTCATCGACGGCGGCAAGGTCGTCGAGGAGGGAACCCACGCCGACCTCTTGTCGCGCGGTGGCCTGTACGCCGACCTCTACCGGACCCAGCTCGACGCGCCCGCGGCCGGCGAGGTCCTCACCGAGCTCCCTCCGACTGCCGAGCTCGCGTAGCCGATGCCGGACGGCGACGTGCAGCCACTCGTTGCGCCGGTCGGCACCGAACGTCGGCGCGAGCGCCGAGAGCGAGCGGTCTTCGCCGTGATCTCGGTGGTCGTCCTCGTGGCGACGGCCGTCGGCACCACACTGCTGGTCGAAGGATCCGGCGACGCGCCTCTCGACACCGCGCGCCGGGTGATCGCACCACCGCTCGCACCCCGCGCCGGGACCTCCGGCGACACGACCCCGTGCCGCGCGCCGCTGACGACCGACGACCCGCTCCGACTGTGGATCGGCGGGGACTCGCTGGCCGGATCGCTCGGCCCCGCGCTCGGGGAGGTCGCGGCCGCGACCGGCGTCGTCGCGCCGGTCTACGACTCGCGGTCGGGGAGCGGGCTGTCGACACCCGACTTCTTCGACTGGCCCGAACATGCGACCGAGGAGATGACGCGGATCGATCCCGAGGTCGTCGTGTTCATCATGGGGACCAACGACTACACGACGCCACCGTCCTCGACCTCAGCATCCTCGACCCCACCGTCGTCGACCGGCACGACCACCACCGCTACCAGCGAGCCCGCCTGGCGCATCGACTACGCCGCCCGGGTCGAGCAGATGCTCGAGATCTTCCACGGGACCGACGATCGCTTCGTGTACTGGGTGGGCGCACCCCCGTTACGCGACCGACGCGCCGACGCGGGCGTGCGCGAGA
>JBKJJI010000145.1:0-6530 GCA_046598115.1 Acidimicrobiia bacterium
GGTGGGGTTCGCGGCGGTGAGGTCGATGTGGCAGCGCCAGATCCAGTGCGTGTCGGAGTGGGCGAACGCGGAGTCGCGCAGGAAGCTGAGCAACGCGGCGGGCTGAGGGTCGTGGACGACGACGAAGTCCCAGCCGTCCTCGAGTGCGAGCGAATTATCGAGCACCCGCTCGAGGTAGGTCCGCTGCATCGCCGCGGTCCACTCGATGTCGGCACCCTGGAGCCCGTTGTGCACCTGCTTGGTGACCTCGAAGAACTCGTCGCTCCCGTGCATCACCTGCCACTCGGCCTTGAGCCCGAGGTTGCGTTGCAGGGGCACGTGGGTCGCGAGCAGCTCGGCGACCCCGCCGCCGTAGGCGGTGGCGTTGATGTGGAGGACGCGCGCACCGCGCAGCGGCTCGGCCAGGGCGCGGATCTCTTCGATGACCTCCTCGCCGACGACGGCGGCGTAGTCGGCGAGATCCTTCTCGAGGAGCGGGACGCGTTCGAGCACGAGGGTCAGGTCCCGACGCGCGCGGATCGGGCGCCCGCACGGCGGGTCGGCACGGCGGCAAACGATCGGATGCGCGGGTGCGGTGTCATCGCGGCCAATCTATTCGTCGTGCCTTCCGCGATCGCGTGTCCGGACAAGTTCCGGGGGTCGGTGTCGGCGGCCCAGGCCGCGGGCGCGATCGCCCGGGGCCTGCGGCGGGCCGGGTTCGACCCGGTCATCGAGATTCCGCTGGCCGACGGCGGGGAGGGGACTCTCGATGCACTGCTGAGCGCCCGGGGAGGATCGCGACGCCGCATCCGGGTCACGGGGCCGCTCGGTGCGCCGGTCGAGGCCGAGTACGGCCTGCTGCCCGACGGGACCGCCGTGGTCGAGATGGCGCGGGCGAGCGGGCTGGCCCTCGTGGAGCGCAAGGACCCGCTCCGCGCGTCGTCCCGGGGGACCGGCGAGCTCATCGCGGCGGCGCGGCGCGGCGGGGCGCGACGGATCCTCGTGGGCGTCGGGGGTTCCGCGTCGACCGACGGTGGGCTCGCGGCGGTCGAGGCTCTCGGGTGGTCGCTCGGGGGGATCGAGGTGACGGTCGCCTGCGACGTCGACACGGCGTTCCTCGATTGCGCCCGGGTGTACGGGCCGCAGAAGGGTGCGGGTGGTGCTGAGGTGGAGTTGCTCACGCGCCGCCTCGCGAGTGTCGCCGCGACCTACGAGCAGCGCACCGGCGTCGACGTGACGGTGCTGGAGGGCGCTGGCGCCGCGGGTGGGCTCGCGGGTGGGCTCGCGGCGATCGGCGCACAGCTCGAGCCGGGGTTCGAGATCGTCGCCGCCGCCGCCGGGTTCGACGACGCGCTCGATGCCGCCGACATGGTCGTCACCGGCGAGGGGCGCCTCGACGCGACGAGCTTCGAGGGAAAGGTCGTCGGCGGGGTGCTCGAGTGGGCTGCCGAGCTCGGGATCGGGCATCGAGCGGTGATCTGCGGTCAGGCGACCGCCGAGGGCCTCGACGAGCTCAGCGTGACCGGGGCGCTCGCCTACCCGCTCGTCGACCGCGTGTGGCAGGCGGGCGAAGCGTTCGCCAAGGCCGAGCTGCTCATCGAGGAAGCGGCACTGGAAGCCGGCCGCGCCGCACTGGGGTGACGCCGAGTTCTACGCGGCCGATCTGGCGCGGCCGATCAGACGCGAAAGGTCTGGTCGTCGCCGGGGGCGGGGATCTCGACGATCGCCTCGTCGCGGTCGTCGAATTCGGTGCGAAGGGCCCGCGACATGACCGCGTGCATGTCGTAGAGCGCAGTGATGTAGGTGAGCTCGAGGATCTGTTCGTCGGTGAGCGCGGCCCGGAGTGCGGTGAAGACCTCCTCGGCGACCCGTCCGCCGTCGTAGACGAGGGCATCGGTGTACGCGAGCACCGCCCGCTCGAGGGGCGTGAAGCATTCGGCGACCGACCAGGCGGGGATGGCGGCGATCTTCTCCTCGCTGATCCCCGCGGTCCGACACGACTTGCAGTGCTGGGAGAACACGAACTGGCTCCCGCGCGCCCAGCCCACCCGCGTCTGGCCGAGCTCGCGGAGCTGTGCATCGAGATGGCGGGCAGGGCTCTGGTACAGCGCGAAGCCACCCACGGCGTGATCGAACACGTCCGGGACGAGGGCGAAGACGGTCCACCAGTCGCCGGGAGCGCCGGTCGCGGTTCCCGGCTCGGCGACCGGGTCGCGCTCGGTGCCGAACAGGAGGTCGTAGAGGAGGTCACCACGGTGCCCCGACTCCGTCAGGTCCCGCGCTCCGAGGCCGCGCCCTCGGTGCTCCCCCTCTACGACCTCCTGTTCGGCACCGAGCGCGGGACCTGACGGAGTCGGGGCACCGTGGTGACCTCCTCTTGCGTGTCGTGGCTCTTGCGTGTCGTGGCTCTTGCGTGGTCGTGGCGACCGGCGCGGTCGTGGATGTGGGTGAACGTGGCGCCTACGGGCTCGGGGCAAGCCCGCGCGACGGGCGGTAGGCCGGCACCGTGACCATCGGGGGATGCTCGCGCGCGGGGATCGCGACCTCGAGCGCGACGTGGTCGTCGTCGAAGGTCGCGAGCGTCGTGCCCAGGCGTTCCTCGGGGAACCCGGCACGCCGCAGACCGGTCACGAGCACTGCCATCGCCTGTGGCGAGAGCTGCTCGAGGGGACGGTTCCGGTGCTCGCGGGTCCCGAGGTCGCACTGTGCGATCGCGTCGACCCCGACCGCGGCGGCGACGTCGATGAGGAGGCCGATCTCGACGCCCCAACCCTCCACGAAGGGAACCGACTCGAGCAGGGACCGTCGCCCGGCGTACTCGCCGCCGAGCGGTTGGACGATCCCGGCGAGGTGCGGGAAGAGCGTCGCGAGCAGCGGGCGGGCCATGAGCTCGGTGACCCGTCCGCCCCCGGTCGGCGCGCCGTGCAACGGGCGGCGGTAGAACGCCTTCACGAGGTGGGTCGCAGGCTGTTCGAGCAGGGGCTGGAGCAGGCGGGTCACGAAGTGGGGGCGGAAGTTGTAGATGTCGGCGTCGATCCAGGCGATGAGGTCGCCCGTGGTGACGGCGAGCGACCGCCAGAGGGCGTTGCCCTTGCCGCTCCCGAGCGCGACCTCCGGGAGCACCTCGTCGACCCGATGCACCGTCGCCCCTTCCTCCCGGGCGAACGAGGCCGTGTTGTCCTCCGAGCCGTCGTCCATCACCACGATCTCGTCGACGAGCGGGTGCTGCTCGACCAGGGCCCGGCGGATGCCGCCCACGATGTTGCCGACCGTGCCCTCCTCGTTGTAGGCGGGGAGGCACACCGAGATGGTCGTCCCCAGGGCAGCCTTCCGGTCGGCGAGGGCACCCGGGTCGGGGCTCCCGAGAGGTGGGGTGCTCGTCGCCATCGAGCCGAGAGCCTAGGGGCGTGCCCGCGGGGGCGATGCGGGTCCCAACGTGTTGGCATCGGCCCGGAGTCGCCGAGTACCCTTTCGGGCAACACGCGCTCATCGAGAGCGGCTGAGGGACAGGCCCGTTGACGCCGCGGCAACCAGCGCACCGGAGTGATCCGGGGCGCCAGGTGCCAATGCCTGACCGATGAGCAGCTGAGAGCGGTCCTCCGCTCGAGGCGCTCCGAGCGCGTCGAGAAGGAGGGCGCGCCTCGTGCGGGTCCTCACCGAATCGAGGTGTCGCGGCGTCTCCCACGAGGGGTGTCGTGGCACCCGCAGAGCCGAGGAGGAGCCCCGTGGCTCATGTCGAAGCGTTGCGGTGCCGAGAGTGCGCCAGGACGTTCCCCGTGTCCCCGATCTACACCTGCGAGTGGTGCTTCGGCCCGCTCGAGGTGGCCTACGACGAGGCGGCCGTTCGGGCCGACGTGACCCGAGCGTCCATCGCGGCGGGACCACCGTCGATCTGGCGCTACGCATCGCTGCTCCCGGTCGACTCACCGGGCGACGCCGCGCTGCCCGTCGGGTGGACGCCGCTCGTCCGGGCCGACCGGCTCGCGGCCGAGCTGGGTCTGGGCGAGGTCTGGGTCAAGGACGACACCCGCAACCCCACGAACTCGTTCAAGGACCGCGTCGTCGCCGTCGCGCTGGCCAAGACCCTCGAGTTCGGCCTCAAGACCCTGGCGTGTGCGTCGACGGGGAACCTCGCCAACGCCGTGGCGGCAGCCGCGTCGCGCGCAGGCCTCGAGAGCTACGTCTTCATACCCGCGAACCTGGAGCCGGCGAAGATCGCGAGCACCGAGGTCTTCGGCGGCAACGTCGTGCGGGTCGACGGGAGCTACGACGACGTCAACCGGCTCTGCGCGGAGGTCGCCGCGGAACGCCCCTGGGCGTTCGCCAACGTGAACATCCGACCGTTCTACGCCGAAGGCTCCAAGACGCTCGCGTTCGAGACCGCAGAGCAGCTCGGGTGGGAGACCCCGGACCACGTCGTCGTCCCGGTGGGCAGCGGGTCGTTGCTCACCAAGATCCGTCGCGGCTTCGACGAGCTGCACCAGACCGGCCTCCTCGATGACGCACCGCAGGTGCGCGTGTCGGGGGCCCAGGCCGAGGGGTGCTCGCCCGTGGCGGCGGCGTTCGCCGAGGGGTCCGACACGATCAGGCCGGTGAAGCCGGACACGATCGCCAAGTCGCTCGCGATCGGGAACCCCGCCGACGGGTACTACGCGCTCGACACGGTCCGCGAGACCGGCGGTGGCCTCGCGTCCGTCACCGACGACGAGGTGGTCGACGGCATCCGGCTGCTCGCGCGGACCGAGGGGATCTTCGGCGAGACCGCAGCCGGCGTCACGATCGCATCGCTGCGCAAGCTCGCCGAGGCCGGGGTCGTCCGGAAGGACGAGCGGGTCGTCGTGTACGTCACCGGTCATGGGCTCAAGACCCTCGACGCCCTCGAGCCGGGGGCGGCGCCGGCGACGGTGATCGCACCGACGATCGACGCGTTCTGGGACGCCTACCCCGGAAGCCGGGAGTCCTGAGATGGCGGTGAAGGTCCGGATCCCCACCCAGCTGCGGTCCCTCTCCGGCGGTGCCGGGGAGATCGCGGTCGACGGCGCGAGCGTCGGTGAGGTGCTGACTGCGTTGGACGTCGCGCACCCCGGCTTCGCCGAGCGCCTCTACGACGAATCGGGAGCGCTCCGGCGCTTCGTGAACGTCTTCCTCGCCGAGGAGGACATCCGGTTCCTCGACGGGCTGGCCACACCGGTGTCAGACGGCCAGACGCTGAGCATCGTCCCGGCGGTCGCCGGGGGCTGACGCCGTCGGACGACGCCTCAGCCGGCGACGCCTCACTCGCGACGCCTCGCCCCCGACGCCTCACCCCCGACAGGCGAGACGTAGAGCTGCTGCGCGACCTCGGTCGGCACGAGGCGCTCGCCCGCCGACGTGCGCACCCGCGTCCCGTCGGCCGCGGTGCCGAGCACGGTCGCCTTCGCTCCCGGGATGAGTCGCGCCTCGGCGACGAGGGCGAGCCCTTCGTCGTTCAGCTCGAGCTTCTCGCTGATGCGGGCGACGGTGACCGCTCCCGGTTCGGCGTCGGCGAGCGGCGCCGACGGGGTCGTCGCGCCACGTCGCCGGGCACCCGGGATCGGGTTGCCGTGGGGGCAGGTCTGCGGGTCGCCGAGGAGCTCGACGAGCTTCTCCTCGACGTCGGCGGAGATCGCGTGCTCCCACCGATCGGCCTCCTTGTGCACCTTCTCCCACTCGAGCCCGATCACGTCGAGGAGGAGCCGTTCGGCGAGCCGGTGTCGTCGGACGACGCTGGTGGCGAGGCTGCGCCCCTTCTCCGTCAGCTCGATGCTGCGGTCGTCGCGCAGGTGCACGAACCCGTGATCCTCGAGCCGGCCCACCGTCTCCGAGACCGCGGCGGCCGAGAGGCCCAGGCGCTCGACGATGCGCGCCCGCATCGGCACGACGCCTTCTTCCTCGAGGTCGAAGATCTGCTCGAGGTATTCCTCGGTGGTGTCGTGCATCTCGGCCATTCGGTCAGGTTACCCTGAGTTGGTGGATCCTTCCCGTGAGGACTTGGCCCATGAGGTCCTGGCCCAGGAGGTCCCTGCGGTCGTGGCACCTGCGGTCGTGGCACCTGCGGTCGTGGCGTGCCGTGGTCTGACGAAGCACTTCGGTGCCGTCGTGGCGGTCGATGCCGTCGACCTCGACGTCCGGGCCGGCGAGCTCCTCGCGCTCCTCGGGCCGAGCGGATGCGGCAAGACGACGACCCTGCGCCTGATCGCGGGCTTCGAGCGCCCGGACGACGGCACGATCGTGCTCGACGGCGAGGACGTCGCGGGGGAGCGCTTCGTGCGCCCCGAGCAACGCCGCGTGGGAGTGGTCTTCCAGGACTACGCGCTCTTCCCGCACCTCACCGTTGCGCGGAACGTCGGGTACGGGGTCCGGGACCGAGCCGCTCGGAGTGCGCGGGTGGAGGAGATGCTCGAGCTCGTCGGCCTCGCCGAGCTCGCCGATCGCGAGCCCCACGAGCTGTCGGGTGGTCAGCAGCAGCGGGTCGCGCTCGCACGCGCCCTTGCGCCGGATCCGTCGCTGGTCCTGCTCGACGAGCCGTTCTC
>JBKJJI010000150.1:0-4955 GCA_046598115.1 Acidimicrobiia bacterium
TTGCCCGTCCCGCCACCGACCTCGGTCGCGGCCTCGGATGCGATGGACGCGGCGTGCACCCCGAGGTCCACGAGGTCCGACGACACCGCGACGACCACGGCGGCCTTCTCCCCACCCGGGACCACCCCGACGAGCGCGACGATCCCAGAACCCAGCGCATCCCGTGTGGCGATCGCGAGCTGGCGAAGCGCGTCGTTGGCGAGCCCGTCACGACGGCCGACGACCACACCGTCCACCGCCTCCGCCGCCAACGCTCCGGACTGGGCGACCGCCTCCCGGGCGCCGGCGGCTGCGAGCTCGCTGCGCAGCCGCTTCGCCTCGACGAGGAGACGCTCGATGCGCTCCGCGACCTCGGTCGGCGCCGCCTTCAACAGGTCGGCGGCATCCCGGAGCGTGCGCTCCTCGTCGCGGATGTACGCGAGCGCCCCGGTGCCCGTGAGCGCCTCGACCCGGCGCAGGTTCGCCCCGACCGAGCCCTCGCTGACGATCTTGACGGGACCGATGAACCCGAGCGCATGGACGTGCGTCCCTCCGCACAGCTCGAGCGAACGGTCGCCTGCCTCGAGGACCCGCACGAGGTCGCCGTACTTGTCGCCGAAGAACGCGATCGCGCCGAGCGTCTCGGCATCCTCTTTCGTGGTCTCGTAGTGGCGCACCGGAGCATCGGTGATCACCTCGGCGTTCACGAGATCTTCCACACGCGCGAGCTCGTCGGGGGTGACCGCGGCGTCGTGGCTGAAGTCGAAGCGGAGACGGTCGTCGGAGACGAGCGAACCCGCTTGACGCACCTGCGGACCGAGCACCTCGCGCAACGCCCAGTGCAGCAGATGCGTCGCGGTGTGGTTCCGGCGGATGGCGTCGCGCCGAGCGCGGTCGACGGTCGCGACGCACTCGTCGCCCTCCGCGATGCGGCCGCGTGTGACCCGGCACTCGTGGATGACGAGATCAGGGATGCCGTACCGGGTGTCGAGCACGCGCAGCTCGGCGCGACTCTCCATCGCGACCTCGCCCGCGACCTCGAGCACACCGGTGTCGCCGACCTGACCGCCGGACTCGGCGTAGAAGGGCGTCCGATCGAGCACGACCTCGACGGCCTCGCCCAATTTGGCTTCGCCTGATTTGGTCTCGCCTGAGCCGGCCTCGACGGCGTCGACCCGCCGGCCTGCGACCACGAGCCCGCGGACCTTCGCACCCGCGGTGACGGTCTCGGCCCGCCCGGTGAACTCCACCGGGCCGATCTCGTCGAGGAGGGCGCGATACGCGTCGCTCGTCCCCTCGCTCGACGCAGCCGTGCGTTGGGCGCCTTGCGCGCGTCGACGCTGCTCCTCCATCCGCGTGTCGAACCCGGCCGTGTCGACGGTGCGGTCCCGCTCCTCGGCCACCTCACGGGTGAGGTCAATGGGGAACCCGAGCGTGTCGTGGAGGAAGAATGCGTCGTCGCCGCCGACGTCGCCGCGTCCGAGGAGGTCGTCGAGCATCAGCAACCCGCGCTCGAGCGTCGCGAGGAAGCGCTCCTCCTCCCGCCGGACGGTGCGGAGGATCTGCTCGCGCTCGCGGACCACCTCCGGGTACGCACCGCCCATCACCGCGATGGTCGCGTCGACCAGCGTGGGCGTGACGAGACCGTCGGCTCCCAGCAGGTACGCGTGGCGGACCGCCCGCCGGATGATCCGACGCAGGACGTAGCCCCGTTCCTCGTTCGACGGCACGACACCATCGGCGACGAGGAACGCCATCGTGCGGGCGTGCTCGGCCAGGATCCGGAGGGAGACGTCGCGCGCGGGGTCGGTGCCGTACGCCACCCCCGTCGCGGTCTCGGCCGCGGCGACGAGCGGGCGGAACACGTCGATGTCGAAGATCGACTCGACCCCCTGGAGCGCCATCAGCATTCGCTCCAGACCGGCGCCGGTGTCGATGCTGGGCGATGGAAGCGCGACCTGCTCGTCGCGACGCTGATCGAACTGCATGAACACGAGGTTCCAGATCTCGATGAAGCGGTCGGGGTCCCCGTCGGCCGGGCCGCCATCGGCACCGAAGCCGGCGCCGAGGTCCCAGAAGATCTCCGACGAGGGACCGCAGGGACCTGTGTCGCCCATGCGCCAGAAGTTGTCGTCCCCCAGGCGCTGGATGCGCTCCTGCGGGAGGCCAACGCCGTCGCGCCAGATCTCCTCGGCCTCGTCGTCGGAGGTGTGCACGGTCTCCCAGAGGTGCTCGGGATCCAGCTCCAGGACCTCGGTCACGAACTCCCATGCCCAGGGGATCGCCTGGGCCTTGAAGTAGTCGCCGAAGCTGAAGTTCCCCAGCATCTCGAAGAAGCTGAAGTGACGGTTTGTGCGGCCGATGTCGTCGAGGTCGTTGTGCTTGCCCCCCGCCCGCACGCACTTCTGACTCGACACCGCGCGCGGAAAGGGCGGCGGCTCGTCACCCACGAAGTACGGCTTGAACGGGAGCATCCCCGCCATCGTGAAGAGGACGGACGGGTCGTGCGGGATGAGGCTCGCCGACGGGACCAGCGTGTGGTCGCGCGCGACGAAGAAGTCGAAGAACGCGGCGCGCAGCTGATCGGCGGTCCGGGGAGGCACCATTCGAGGCTACCGCCTGCCCCCCGGATCCCCCTCTCGGAAACGAAGCTGCTGCACGATCTCGTCGTCGGGGCCAGGCACGGCGAAGACCTCACGTATGCGCGCCTCGCGCTCACGCATCTCGGCTCGCCCCTCTGACATCGCCGCGTCGACACGACGCCGAACATGCGTCAGCGCCGTCCCCGCGGTCGTCGCCAGCACCGGAGCTCGCCCACCCCGAGTGGCCTTGTGCGTGGCCGCAGCCCCCAACCCGAACCCGACCGCGATCCATCCCAGCCGTCGCATCACGCCGCCCGACGCCGCGGACTCGCCAGGCGCGTGATCGCCCGGCGGGCCCCCGCACCGAACGCGAGCACGCGGACCACGCGACCCGCCACGGGCTCCAACGGGAGGCGGGCCGGCGCAACCTCGACACCCGCCGCGCGCGCCGCGCGCCGCGCCATGTGCGACGCGGCCCTGGCCTCACCGTGCGCCGCGGCAATCGACGCCTCGTCGCCCAGCATCCGGTCCTCCACCTGCCGGACGCGCACCTCCAGGCGACGGACCCGTGCCCTGGTGGCCGCAAGCGCGAGGCCGAGCACGACCACCGTCACGATGGCGAGCACCGCCACCACTGCCGTTGTGCTCATCGGGTCCCCTCTCCTCTTTGTGGAGTGCCGGCGTCTGAAGTGCTGGCTTCTGGAGTGCTGGGTGCCGGGACCCGACGTCCGACGTCGTCGCCGTGCCCGCTCGGCTCGTAGTACCGGCGCCCGCCGAGCCCGTGGGGCAGGTGCTGCTGGTCCACCCAGCCGTCGGGCTCGTCGTGCGGATACCGGTAGCCGGTCCCGTGACCGAGGCTCGCGGCGCCAGGGTAATGAGCGTCCCGGAGGTGTTGGGGGACCCCGCCGGATGCCGAGCCCCGCACGTCCTCGGTGGCTGCTCCGAGCGCCGAGGTCACCGAGTTCGACTTCGGGGCACGCGCCAGGAACAGCGTCGCGTGCGCGAGGTTCAGCCGCGCCTCGGGCATCCCGACGAACTCGACGGCTCTCGCCGCCGCGTCCGCCACGACGATCCCCTGCGAGTCTGCGAGCCCGACATCCTCGGACGCGAGGATCACGAGCCGACGGGCGATGAGCCGCGGGTCCTCGCCGGACTCCAGCATCCTCGCCAGCCAGTACAGGCCCGCGTCGGGATCCGACCCGCGGACGCTCTTGATGAACGCCGAGAGGACGTCGTAGTGCTCGTCGTCGCCGTACCGGAGCGCGCGCATCGCGAGGGCCGCCTCGGCGTCGTCCAGCGTCACGACATCGCGTCCCGACTCGGCGGCGAGCGCGGTCGCCACCTCGAGCGAGGTGAGCGCGTGGCGGGCGTCGCCCTCGGCCCGGTCCACGAGGTGCTCCAGCGCGTCGCGTTCGAGTGTGCATCCCTCGTCGGCCAAGCCGCGGGGATCGGTCATCGCGCGCTCGAGCAGGTCGCGCAGCGCGTCGGGGCCGAGCGGCTGGAGGCGGAAGAGCGTCGACCGGCTGAGGAGCGGGCCGGTGAGCGCGAAGAAGGGGTTCTCGGTGGTCGCGCCCACAAGGACCAGCAGGCCTTCCTCGACGTGCGGGAGGAGCGCGTCCTGCTGGGTGCGGTTGAACCGATGGACCTCGTCGAGGAAGAGGATCGTGCCCTGGCCCTGCTCGCCGAGCCTGGCCCTGGCTCGCTCCGCGACCTCGCGCACGTCCTTGACGCCAGCGGTCACCGCCGAGAGGGGTTCGAAAGCCTTGGCGGTGGCCCCGGCCACGAGGCGGGCGATCGTGGTCTTCCCGGTCCCCGGTGGGCCCCAGAGCACGAGCGACGACAGGCGATCGGCCTCGATGAGCGTCCGCAATGGGCGCCCGGAGCCGAGGAGCTCCTCCTGGCCCACCACCTCGTCGAGCGAGCGGGGGCGCAGTCGTGCTGCCAACGGCGCGCTCCGTCGCAGACGGTCTTCGACGGCGACGCTGAACAGATCGGTCATCGTGCTCCTCGACGGGGAGCGTAGGGCGCAGCTTGGTGGTGCGTGCTCAGGCCTTCGGTTGCTTGGCGAGCGCCAAACCGAGCTCGCGCAGCTGCGCCGCGTCGATCGGGCCCGGCGCACCGGTGAGCGGGTCGGCTCCGGACTGGGTCTTCGGGAACGCGATGACCTCGCGGATGTTCCCCTCGCCGCAGAGGAGCGCGGCGAGACGGTCGATGCCGAACGCGAACCCGGCGTGCGGCGGGGCGCCGTAGCGGAGCGCGTCGAGGAAGAACCCGAACCGGGCGCGCGCCGTCTCGGCTTCGATGCCGAGTGCCGCGAACACCTGCGCCTGTACCTCGGGCTGATGGATCCGGACGCTCCCCGAACCCAGCTCCCAGCCGTCGAGCACCAGGTCG
>JBKJJI010000225.1:0-3863 GCA_046598115.1 Acidimicrobiia bacterium
ACCACACGGACGTTCGTGGACTCGAGCCGCTCGACTCCCCGCAACGGCGACGCGCCGAAGCACCCCGGGCGCACGCTCGAGACCACCATCTGGTACCCAGCGGTCGGAGGTGGCAGCGACGCACCCGACGCTGCCGGTGGCCCCTACCCGCTCATCGTCTTCGCCCACGGCTACAGCGCCACGGCAGGGGCCTATGAGGGCCTGCTCGGCAAGATCGCGGCCACCGGGTACGTCGTCGCCGCGCCCACGTTCCCGCTCTCCAGCGGCGGCGACGACCACACGCCCGACGCGGGTGACGTCGTCAATCAGCCCGCCGACATCAGCTTCGTGATCGACGAGCTGCTCGCGGCATCGAGCGCCAAGACCGGCCCGTTCGCGGGGATGATCGACCCGAAGGCGATCGGGGTGGCCGGCCACTCCAACGGTGCCATCACCACGCTCGGCATCGCTGCGCACTCGTGCTGCCGCGACACACGCGTGAAGGCCGTCGCCTCGCTGTCGGGCACGCCCGCGCCGTACCCGGATGGGAAGTACGACTTCACCCGCATGCCGCCGTTCCTGGCGGTCCACGGCACCGCCGACACGCTCGTCGCCTACGACGACATCGTGCGCACCTACAACAAGGCCCGGGGCCCGAAGGTGCTGCTCACCATCGAGGGCGGCGACCACGGCTCGTCGGCGTCGATCTCGGACCCGGCGTCGGGCACCGTGCTCGGGACGCTCCTCGACTTCTTCGACGGCTACCTCCGCGGCGACCAGGCCGCGATCGCCCACCTGGCCGACAACGCCGAGCCCGGCCTCACCTCGATCGACCTCGCGACCGCGAAGGGCTCGAGGGCGAGGATCCCCGTCGCCCCGAAGGTGCACTACGACCGCGAGGTCACCGTCACGCCCACCAAGAACCTGTCGGACGGCGACGTCGTGACCCTGCGCTGGACGGGCTTCTCCCCCGCCGGCGGCATCAACGTCCTCCAGTGCGGCCCCGACCGGTCGTCGGGCTCCGCCGGCTGCGACCTCACCTCGGGCGCCTTGTTGCACCCCGACCCCACCGGTGAGGGCGAGGTCCAGATCACGGTGATCGAAGGCCCGGTCGGCGATCAGGTCTGCGACGCCAAGCACCCGCCATGCGTGATCCTCGCCAACGACGACTCGTCGCTCGACCCCTCCTGGAGCGTCGAGGTCAAGATCCACTTCAAGAAGCAGTAGGCGGATGACGCAGGAGTCGGGGATGCGTTGGCGACACCGGACGGGCGCGCTGCTGGTAATGATCGGGCTCCTCGTCGGGCTACCGACGGCCGCCGTGGCCGCCGCGCCGGCCGAGGGCTGCGACCTCATCACGGCATCCGAGCTCCACCGCGTCCTCGGTGTGGGTCTCACCTCGGAGCCGGTGGGCAAGTCGAATTGCTACTGGCTCTCGGAGGACCCGGGCATCGCCGAGGTCGCCGTCACCGCCGATCGGTCACGCACCGCGGCTGACATCAAGGTCGGCAAGCGCTCCCTCCGCAAGGAGACCGGCGCCACGGTGCTGAAGGGCATCGGCGACCTCGCGATCCTCACGCCCGCCCCGACGACCAGCCCCGCCGACGTGACCACGCTCGCCCTCGTGGTGTTCGTCGGCACCGACTTCGGCCAGCTTTCGGTGACGCTCTCCGAGATTGCGCCCACCACGAAGCAGATGCGCCACCTCGGCAAGATCCTCGCCGCCCGACTCTGACTCGCCCGGCGTGACCTCGGGTATCGCCGCGGCCGAGTAGGGTGCGCAGCCCCGCTCCACCCCACCCCTCGGAGCCCTTTCGTCCCCCGCGGTCGAGCGCTTCGACCAGTTGGCATTCAACCTTCAGGAGATCCAGATGGCAGCACCGTCCGAGCAGCTTCGCTACCAGAGTGAGGCCCTCCAGCAGCTCGTCGCCGGGGTGAAGCCCGACCAGTGGGGCAACCCCACGCCGTGCGCGAAGTGGACCGTGCGCGAGCTCGCGAACCACGTGGTCGGCGGGGGCACGATGTTCGCTGCCAGCTTCCGGGGCGAGACCCCGGCCGGCGACCCCTCGGGAGACGCACTCGGCGACGACCCGGCGGGCGCGCTGGCGAAGGTGTTCGCCGACTTCGAGTCGGCCGCCGACGGGCCGGGTGCCATGGACAACGAGATCGTCCTCCCCTTCGCGACCCTGCCCGCGCAGGTGGCGCTCGACGTCGCGAAGTTCGACCTCCTCGTCCACGCCTGGGACATCGCGCATGCGACCGGCCAGACGTTCGAACCTCCGGCCGACGTCGTCGCCAGCGCCCGGGCCACCGCCGAGACGATGGTCGACGGCCTGCGCGACGGCGACACATTCGCCGACGCCACCGAAGCCAAAGGCAGCCCGATGGACCAGCTGGCAGCGTTCACCGGCCGCACCGTCTGACGCACGCGGCGCCCTCGGCTCACCCCTCGGGGAGGATCCTCGGCTCGGCACCTCGAGGAACGCCGCGCCGCTGCGCCGCCGCTCCGGTCAGGCGGGCGACACCGCCGTGCCGAGGGAGTCGGCGCCGAGCGCCTTGGGTGCACCCTTCTCGTAGAACCGGTCGACGTCGGTGACGGTGAAGCCGGCGTTCGTGAGCAGGTCGACGGCTGAGCGGGTGAGGTGACAACCACCGAAGAGGCGCTTCTGCATCGGCTCGAGGCGGTGCTGCCACCGCTGCACCTTCTCGTCGGGGGCAAGCCCGTGCTCGATGAAGTGCACCGTCCCGCCCGGCTTGAGCACCCGGCGCAGCTCGGCGAGCGCGGCGTCGACGTCGGGGATCGTGCACATCGTCCAGGTCGACAACGCGGTGTCGAAGGTGTTGTCGTCGAACGGCAGCCGCTGCCCGTCGAGCCCCGACCGCTCGATCGGGATGCTCGTGCCCGCGAGGCGCTTCGCCGCGAGCTTCCAGCCGAGATCCGCGGGTTCTACCGCCGCGACCCGGGTGACGGCGTCCGGGTAGTACGGGATGTTGAGCCCCGACCCGAAGCCGATCTCGACGACCTCCCCGGCCAGCCCCGCACACACTCGCTTGCGGTGCGGTCTCGTCGCCTTCAAGCCGCATGCGACGTTGATGATGCGCGGGAGCACGTGATCGCCGTACACACCCATGGCTGCCTCCGGTCGTGGGCCGTGTCGCAGGCCGTGGCAGAGAGCCTATGGAGTGCGGCCATCGCGTGTTCCTGTCGGCCGGGTGGCGGCGCGATCTATGCTCCCGCCTGGTCGGACGGAAGCAGCCGAAAGGGGAGACGACATGGCAGATCTCGGGGCGATCGCTCGCCGCATGAACGACGAGGTGTTCACCCACGGCAAGCTCGAGGTGATCGACGAGCTGGTCGCCGACGACTTCGTGGAGCACCAGGCGATGCCCGACATGCCGCCGGGCAAGGACGGGCTCCGGGCGTTCGCGGAGATGTTCCGGGCCGCGTTCCCGGACTTGAAGGTCGAGACGCTCGCGACGGGCGTCGACGGCGACGAGGTCTGGATGCATTCGCTGATGACCGGCACCCACGAGGGCGAGCTCATGGGCATCCCGGCGACCGGCAAGCAGGTGTCGGTCGCGATGTTCGATCGGATCAAGTTCCGTGACGGCAAGGCCGTCGAGCACTGGGGCGTCAGCGACGACATGGGCATGATGACCCAGCTCGGCGTCGTCCCGGAGATGTAGCCGGCGCGGCCGTCGGGCGCGTGCTCGAGCTCGACCCCGATCGGCCAGGTTGGCCGGCACCCAGTCCACCATCCGTGGGACGCGGGCCCGGCGCGCGGCCCGTGGGACGCGGGGCCGGCGCGCGTCTCGGGCGTCAGGCCGCCGCCGTGCCGGGTGGGGCGCGGCCCGGTGCGGCGCCGCCAGTTGAGGAGCGGTCG
>JBKJJI010000301.1:0-4169 GCA_046598115.1 Acidimicrobiia bacterium
GCGGCCGCTCACGATCGAGGCGGTGCGCGACGGCTGGGACGAGGTGATGGCCGACGGCCCCTGGACCGGGCTCGCCGCCGGGCAGGGCGACCTCGAGCGGGTGCTCGCCGGATTCGAGGGAGCCGGATTCGGCCGCGATGCGGCGGGGCAGTGAGCGCAGCGGCAGCCGCAAAGCCGAAGCACTCGTTCGGCGTCCTGCGCCACCGCGACTATGCGCTCTTCTGGGGGGCCGCGCTCGTCTCGAACTCGGGCTCCTGGATGCAGGCGATCGCCGCGCCCTACGTGATCTTCCAGATCACGGGCTCGACGACCTGGCTCGGCATCGGCGCGTTCATGGCGTTCTTCCCCGCGCTCTGCATGGGGCCCCTCGCGGGCTCGCTCGCCGATCGGGTCCCGCGCAAAACCATCCTGATCTGGACCCAGGTCGGGATGATGGGCACTGCGCTGGGGCTCTTCGCCGCATGGGAGCTCGACATCGCGACCCGCGGCGTCATCATCGGGCTGCTCTGCCTGTCGGGGGTCGCGTCGGGCCTCAACATCACCGCGTGGCAGTCGTTCGTCCCCCAGCTCGTGCCCCGCGAGGACCTCCTCCACGCGGTGCGCGTGAACTCCATGCAGTTCGTCGCGGCGCGTGCGTTCGGGCCCGCGCTGGCCGGTCTCGTCCTCGAGCAGTTCGGCGCCGGGACGGCGTTCCTCATCAACGCGCTGTCGTTCGTGCTCGTGCTCGCAGCACTCGTGGCGATCAACCCACGCCCCGTCCCGGTCGACGCGACCGCGGGTCGCGTGCGCGACCACTTCCGCGAGGCGGTCACCTACGTGCGCGCCCGCCAGGCGATCGTCCTGCCGGTCATCACCATCACGATGGTGTCGTTCCTCGGCAGCAGCATCGTGCAGCTCACCCCCGCGTTCGCGCAGGACGAGTTCGGTGTCGGGCGCAGCGCGTACGGGTTCCTCGTGTCGGCGTTCGGGATCGGTGCCGTCGTCGGCTCGATCGTGGTGGCACTCTGGGCCGAGCGGGCGCCGCGCTCGCGTGTGGCGATCTTCGGTGTCTTTCTCTTCGCGAGTGGTGAGCTCCTGTTCGGGGGCGCTCCGACCTACGGGGTGGGCGTCGTCGGGATGTTCGTGATGGGGTCGGCGTACGTGCTGATCGCGACCGCGCTCAACACGTCGATCCAGGCAAGAGTCGACGAGGCACACCGTGGTCGGGCGATGTCGATCTACCTGATGGGCCTGCTCGCTGGTGTCCCGCTGGGGTCCTTGCTCCAGGGCTCGATCGCGTCCGCGATCGGTCTCCGGGCCACGGTGATCGGGTCGGCCGTGCTGCTCGCCGCATGGACCTGCTTCGCGATCGTGCGCTACGAGCGGTTCCACCCGCTCGACGAGTGGCTCGAGGACGAGACCGGCCGGGGGCCCGACCTGATGATCGGCGCGCCGCCGTCGATCGCAAGTGCAGACTGAACGACCGCCTGACTGCTTGGGCGACAAACCGACCGACCGACCGACCGACCGGGCGACCGGGCGAGCACAGGAGCAGACCGTGGGGAATCGACTCGAGGGCAAGACCGCGCTCGTCACCGGGGCCGCGTCGGGGATCGGCGCCGCGTGCGCGGCCCGGTTCGCGGCGGAGGGTGCCACCGTGCTGGGGTTCGACCTGGCCGGGAAGCCCGGCGACAGCCCGGCAGCCGGGTGGTGGGAGGTCGACGTGGCCGACGAAGGCTCGGTGCGGCCCGCGGTCGAGGCCGCGATCGTTCACGACGGGCGCATCGACGCGCTCGTGAACGCGGCCGGCGTGATGAGCGTCGGGGCAGCCGTTGACGTCGACGTGGACGAGTGGGACCGCGTGCTGGGCGTGAACCTGAAGGGCACGTTCCTGGTCTCGAAGCACGTCGTCGGGCACATGGTCACCGCCGGGTCGGGGAGCATCGTCAACCTCGCCAGCATCGAAGGGCTCGTCGGGTTCTCGGGTCAGGTCTCCTACAGCGCGTCGAAGGGCGGTGTCGTCCTGCTCACGCGCACGATGGCCGCCGACCACGGCCTCGCCGGGGTGCGCATCAACTGTCTGTGCCCGGGGCTGATCGACACGCCGATGACCGCGATGCTCAAGGAACCGGGGCTCGAGGTGCTCAACGACGCGTTCCGGTCGTGGCACCTGTTGGGGCGGGCTGGTCGGCCTGAGGAGGTCGCCGCGGCCGCGCTGTTCCTCGTGTCCGACGATGCCTCGTTCGTGCACGGCGCGGCGCTCACCGTCGACGGCGGGTTCACCGCGGGTCGTCGGTTCCCGGACCTCGACGCCGCGTCCTGACGGGCGCACCGAGGTGGCGGACGTGACCAGGATCGTCGACACGCACACGCACGTCGTGGCCGACGACGAGGCCCGCTACCCACTCGACCCGAGCGGGATGACCGAGCCCTGGTACCGGGATGACCCGTGCTCAGTGGGACGGCTGCTCGGCCTGATGGACGCGGCCGGGGTCGCGGCGGCCGTCCTGGTCCAGGGGATCAGCGCGTACCGGTTCGACAACCGGTACGCGCTCGACAGCGCTGGCGCGCACGCCGATCGATGCACGAGCGTCGTCTACCTCGACGTCGCCGGCGCTGATCCGGTTGCTGAGCTCCGTCGATGCGTGCAGGACCACGGCGCGCGCGGCCTGCGCTGGGTGGCGTTCGGCGAGACGCATCTCACGGAGCCCCGCGCGCTCTGGGACGCGGCCGCGGCGCTGGCGGTCCCGGTCGTCGTCACCGTCCTCGCCGAGAAGCTCCCTGCGCTCGCCGGCGCGATCCCCGAGCTACCCGACGTCCCGCTCGCGCTCGACCACTGCGGGTTCGCCGACTTCTCTCGAGGCATCCCCGACGAGCTCGCCGCACTCGCCGTGCACCCGCGCCTGCACCTCAAGGTGTCGACGATCGCCCTCGACCGGATGGCCGAGCACGGTGATGTGCGCGACGGTGTCGTCGAGCTCGCCGCCTGCTTCGGTGCGGATCGGCTGATGTGGGGCTCGGACTACTCCCAGACCCACGATCGGCCGTATCCCGACCTCGTGGCATGGGCGCGTGAGGGAGCATCGAAGCTCGACGACGACGCCCGTGCGGCCTTCCTCGGTGGGACGGCGTCAGACCTCTGGCCCGAGCTCGCGGGTTGACTCCTCGATCGCCGCGTTGAGGGCCATCAACGAGGGGAAGCCCACGGCGAGGGTCTGGAGGCCCCACTTGGGTGCAGCGTCGGTGAACCCGGCTGCGTGCGCCTTCCGGTAGGCGACGGCTGCTTCGACGACGTGGGTCGCCGTCCCGGCAGCAAGGACGAACCACAGCAAGCGGCGTCTCGTGCGGGCCGCGAGGAGCCCAGTGAGGACGAGCCCACCCGTGTTCGACGCGTACCAGGCCGGCGCGACCGGGACGAACGTGGTGCGGCTCATGCGGGAGTGAAGCACGGCGCGAGCGTCGTGCCCTCCGTGTCGGTGAACTCGATCGCCCGGTAGGTGACCGCGACCGGCATCTCGAAGGCGAGGTCGTCGGGCGCGCAGTCGACCATCCGTGTCGGGATGCGCACCGACGGGTCCTCGTCGAGCGCCACCAGCGCGGGGATGAACGGGACGAGGCCGGCGAACTGGGGGAGGAACGGGTGGGTGACGACGACCCACGAGAACAGGGTGCCGCGCCCGCTCATCGTCTCCCAGGTGAACTCGGTCGCCTTGCAGTGGCGGCACTGCTCGGTGGGGTACCAGTGGAGTCGGCTGCACGCGTCGCAGCGGGGGACCCGCAGCTCGGAGCGCGTCGCGCCGGCCCAGAACTCGGCCGTCGCCTCCCACGCGAGGTCGGGGTGGGGGAACTCGGTGCGTACGTCCATGTCGTGTCTCCTCTCCGCTCTCTTCCGCGAGCCCAGGCCCGGCGTTCAGCCGCGCCGCAGCACGAGCGTCGACGCCTGCGGCCCGGTGTACCCGCCGTACACACCGATGGTCGCGTCCGGCACTTGGTTCGCCGCGGTGCCGCGCAGCTGGCGCACGACCTCGACGACGTGCGCGATGCCGAGCACGTAGGCGTGTGAGAGCAGGCCGCCGTGGGTGTTCGTCGGCAGCGACCCACCCTCCGACGCAAGCGCGCCCGACTCGGCGAAGGTGCCGCCTTCGCCCTTCTCGCAGAACCCGCTGTCCTCGATCTGCATGATCGTGTGG
>JBKJJI010000337.1:0-4915 GCA_046598115.1 Acidimicrobiia bacterium
CTGACGCTCGACGTGCCGGGCCCGGAGAAGAGCCTGAGCGCGGTCGCGACGATGGGGGCCCGGACCGTTCCTCAGACCCGGGACCGCATCGTCGCGACGGCGCTCAGGCTCTTCTCCGAGCGCGGCACGTCGAGCGTCAGCATGCGCGAGCTCGCCGACGCCACCGGCGTCACGGTGCCCGGCGTCTACTACCACTTCGCGTCGAAGGCCGAGCTGATCCAGGCCGTCTACCAGGCCCGTGGCCTGGGGAGCGGGCTCGACGACGCGCTCGAGCCACTCGCCTCCCGGTCCGTGGAGGCCCGGGTGGTGGAGCAGGCCGCCCGCGAGTTCGCGCGGCTGCTCGACGACGAGGAGTTCCTCCGGCTGATGCAGCGCGAGGCCGTGCTCGGCGACGCCGACGCCCTCGAGGTCGGCGGGACGCTCGCCCTTGGATGGCGGGCGCGCTGGTGCACGGTGCTCGGCGAGGCCGACGACCTCGAGCCGACGACCGACATCGCGGCGGCGGCCGAGGTGATCGTCACGTTCCTCTGGGGGCTCTTCGTCGAGTACCTCAACCACCACGACCCGACGGTCGCCGGCCGCATCGAGGTGTTCGCCGGCTTCATCTCGCCCGCGCTCACACGGAACGACCCGTGACCGAGGCGATCAACACCGAGCAGACGGCCTATGCGGCACGCCTCAGCCGCAAACGCGTCGTGCTGACGACGGTGGCGGTGATCGCCGGCATGTTCCTCGCCGCGATCGACGGCACGATCGTGTCCACCGCGATGCCGACGATCGTCGGCGACCTCCGCGGCATCGATGCGTACGCATGGGTCTTCTCGGGCTTCCTCCTCGCCGAGATCGCGACCATCCCGTTGTGGGGGCGACTCGCCGACATGTTCGGGCGGAAGCGGATCTTCCTCATCGGCATGACGATCTTCCTCATCGGCTCGGCGCTCTGCGGGCTCTCGCAGTCGATGACCCAGCTCGTGATCTTCCGGGCGATCCAGGGACTCGGCGCCGGCTGCATCCTCCCGGTCGCGCAGACGATCAGCGCCGACCTCTACACGATGGAGCAGCGGGCGCGGATCTCCGCCGTCTACTCGGGCATGTTCGCGCTGGCGTCGGTCCTCGGCCCCTTCATCGGCGGGTTCCTCACCGACCAGATCTCCTGGCGGTGGGTCTTCTACGTCAACCTCCCGATCGGCGTCGCCGCGATCTCGCTCGTCGCGATCGTGATGATCGAGCCGCTCGAGCTGCGCCACAAGCACAAGTTCGACTGGGCCGGCCTCATCACGCTGCTGGGGTGGAGCTGCCTGCTCGTCTTCGCGCTCGAGTCGGCCGGGCGCGACTACGCGTGGGGATCCTTCGAGATCGTCGGCAGCCTCGTCGCGGCGGCCGCGATCTTCGTGCTCTTCCTCCGCACCGAACGCCGCGCCGCGGAGCCGCTCATCCCGCTCGACCTGTTCCGGATCCCTGCGCTGCGCGCCGCGTCGGTGATCACAGCGTTCCTCGGGATGTCGATGTTCGGGGTGCTCTCGTTCATGCCGCTCTACGGCCGGACCGTGCTCGGGGAGTCCGCCACCGGCGCCGGCCGGATCCTCATCCCGATGATGCTGGCGATGATGGTCGGATCCGCCGGCGGGGCGCGGTTGGTCCTGAAGCTCGGGTTCCGTGTCATCGTCACCGTCGGTGCCGCGCTCGTCGTGCTCGGCACCTTCCTGCTCACCCGGCTCACGGTCGACTCCGGCCAGCTGGTCCTGAGCGGGTACCTGATCGTCCTCGGGGCCGGGATGGGCCTGGTGTTCATGTCGACGGCCCTCGCCGCGCAGAACTCGGTGAACCTTCCCCGCATGGGGGTCGCCACCGGGCTCGTGAACTTCACGCGCCAGCTCGGCGGCGCGGTCGGTGTCGCGATCGCTGCATCGGTGATGCTGACCACGCTCAGCAGTCGGCTCTCGGCTGCGTTCGGGGGCGCGGAGATCGACGCGCAGCAGGTGCTCGCGCCCTCGACCGGACGCCAGGCTCTCCCCGCAGGGACGCGCGAGGTCGTCGCCGACGCGTTCGCGGGCGCGTTGCACCGGACGTTCTGGGTCTCGGTGTTCGTCGCAGCCATCGGGCTGGCATGCACCGTGCTCATGCCCCGAGGCGGAGCGGCGCGGATCCGCGACGAGGCTCGCCGCGACGCCGAGCTCGACTCGCTCTCCCCCGAGGGCGAGACCCTGACGATCGGCGCGCCCCCGGTCTGAGCGCGAGCATGGGGCCGTGCCCGAGCTGCCCCAGATGCAGGCCCTCGCCGAGCGCCTCGACGCGGTTTTCGCCGGCGCGACGTTCTCGGGCTACGAACCGCTGAGCTTCTCGTCGCTGAACACGGTCGTGCCCGCGCCCGACGACCTGATCGGTCGGTCGCTCGAGTCGGTCGGCAGGCGCGGCAAGTACCTGATCTTCGAGCTCACCGGGGGACTCCGCCTGCTCGTGCACCTCTCCCAGGCCGGGCGTCTCCACCTCGAACCCGCGCGGAAGTCGACGAAGCCTCGGGGCGCGGTGGTGCGCATCGCGTTCGCGTTCGCGGGCGCGGGCGGCGCGGGCGGCGCGGGCGGCGCAACGGATAAGGGAGCGGATGAGGGAGCGGAGTCGGCGATGCTCGTGCGTGAGTACGGCAAGGAGCGCAAGGCCGCGTGGTGGGTGCTGGCACCGGGCGACGACGGGCCGCTCGATCGGCTGGGCCCGGAGCCCGACTCCGACGAGTTCGCCGCCCTCGTGCGCGACGGCGACGACAACCGCCGGATCAACACATGGCTGCGCGATCAGCGCACGGTGGCAGGCATCGGTCGCGGCTACACCGACGACATCCTCTGGCGCGCCCGGATGTCGCCGTACGCCACCCTCCGCCAGCTCGACGCCGACGGCAGAGAGGCGCTTCTCGACGCCGTGCGTGGGGTGCTCGACGACGGGCTGGTGCTCGAACGCCGGCGCACGGGCGGGCTCCAGGAGTCGCAGCTCGGTGAGCACTTCGAGGTCCACGGCCGCGCGGGCGATCCCTGCCCGCGCTGTGGCGCCGCGCTCCTGCGCGTGTCGTACGAGTCGTACGAGGTCGTCTACTGCGCCCCGTGCCAGACCGGCTCGAAGGTGCTCGCCGACCGCCGGCTCTCCAAGCTGCTCAAGTAGCCGCGAAGCGCGAGTCGGCACGCAGCAGTGCGACGATCTCCGGCGCCGCCTTCGCGGTGGAGCCGGAGTCGAACGGGGGCTGCGGGTCGTACTCGATCGCGAGCTGGATGGCCTGCGCGACGGTGTCACCGGCGATCTGCGCCGCGAGCCAGAGCGCCATGTCGATGCCGGAGGAGACCCCGGCCGCGGTGACGACCTTCCCCTCGACGACCACCCGCTCCTCCGTCGGCTCGGCACCGAAGGCCCGCAGCGCTTCGAGTGCCGTCCAGTGACTCGTCGCCCGCTTTCCCTCCAGCAGGCCGGCGGCGCCGAGGAGCAGTGATCCGGTGCAGACCGACGTGGTCCAGGTGGCGGTCGCGTCTGCCGTGCGCAGCCAGTCGAGGACCCGCTCGTCCTTGCGTGCGATCGCCTCACCCGGGCCACCGGGGACGACGATCACGTCCGGTGACGGAACATCGGTCAGCGCGTGGTCGACCTGTATCGCGAGCGCACCGTGGTCGGTGCGCTTCACGCCGGGGTCGGCGGCGACGAAGCGGAGGTCGGCGTCGGGAAGCCCGCGCAGGACCTCGTAGGGACCGACGGCGTCGAGCGCGGTCAGCTGGTCGAAGAGGAGGATCGCGATGGAGGTGGGCATGCCACGACCGTAGTCACCAGCCTCGCGATCCCGGCCCGCCTTTGAACGGTCCGACGACGTCCCGGGTGATCCAGCCGCCATAGAAGCGACCGGGCTGCGGGTCGACCCGCTCGTCGTCGACGAAGCACGCGTCCATGCGGTGCGCGTAGAACGCGACGTATCCGCGGATCGCCTCGAACGCGGGGCTCGGCTGCTCGTAGCCCCACGCGGCTTCCGTCTCGGTGCGACCGCCGCCCGCCACGGTGAAGTAGTGCGCGCGGCCCTTCCACTCGCAGAACGATGCACCCGTCGCGGGGGCGAGCGCCCCTGCGACCACGTCGTCGGGTGGGAAGTAGTAGTTGGGCGGATGGCTCGTCTCGAGCACCCGGTAGCCGCGGTTCGTGTCCGCGACGTCTTCGCCGCCGAGCACGACCCGGAGCCGGCGCGTCACCGGCTCGAGTCGCGGCGGGCGCGGGTAGCCCCACACGGACTCCTGGCCCGGTCCGGGGGCGATCGGCTGGGGACGGCTCATGCGTCGCGCAGGGCGGCGCGCACCTCGCCGAGCCGAGCGAGCGAGGCGAGCACCTCCCCCTGGTCGTCGGCGAGATGACGCACGATCACGTCGGTGTACCCCTGGTCGGCATAGACGCGGACCTGCTCGACGACCTGCTCGACCGATCCGTAGATGCACGCCTCGGGCGGGAACCCGCGGTAGCCCGAGTCCACGACGGGTCGCGCCACGCGCGCTGCGTCCTCCGCGTCGCGTCCGATGTGGACGTCGCGGCGGATCGCCACGACGCCCGGCGCGCGCCCGACTTCGGCGCACCGGGCGCGGTACTCGTCGGCCTGACGTGCCGCCTCGGTCGGGACGAGGTCGGCGTTGGCGAGCCACCCGTCGCCCATCCGCGCCGCGCGCGCGATGGCCGGGGGCGCCGACGCGCCGATCCAGACCTCGAGCGGCTCGGCCGGGAGCGGGGCGATGCGGGCCCGCTCGACGGGGTAGGGACCATCCGTGGTGGTGACCTCCTCGCCCGCGAGGAGGCGCCGGACGATGTCGAGCCCGGCCTCGAAGCGCTCACGCCGCGCGCGCATCGACACACCCATCGCCGCGAACTGCTGCTCGCCCCCACCCAGGGCGCACTGCAGCACGAA
>JBKJJI010000372.1:0-10773 GCA_046598115.1 Acidimicrobiia bacterium
GTACTCGGGCGCGCCGTAGGCGCCCTCGCAGGCGTGGGGATGCAACACGCGCAGCAGGTCCTTCTGCTCGCGGGGGCGACTTCGTCGACTGCGAGCCCGACGAGCAGCTCCGTCGCCTCCGCGAGCAGAAGGACCTGCTGCGCGTGTTGCATCCCCACGCCTGCGAGGGCGCCTACGGCGCGCCCGAGTACGAGGGCAACCGGGACCTCGCCGGCTGGCGCGCGATCGGGTACGAGGGCGACGTCCAGCCGCGGGGCTACACCGACGAAGAGGTCTCGGGACGTGCCTGATCGCGACTGCCACACCGTGATCGTCGGCACCGGTCCGGCCGGCGCCACCGTCGCGGAAGTGCTCACCGCGGCCGGCAAGTCGGTGATCATGCTCGAGAAGGGACGCAACCACCTGCTCTCGCTCGACGCACCGTTCGGCCCACTGGGCGAGGTCAGCAACGACGAGATCAAGTTCTCGTCCCGCTACTTCCTCGGCCCCGACCCGTGGCTCGAGCCCCGCACGTACCGCAACTCCGAGGCCGACGGCGACCGCATCCACACCGGCGAGGTGAACAACCTCCCATCGACCGTCGGTGGTGGCGGCTTCCACGCCGACGGCAAGCTGCCTCGATTCCGCGAGGTCGACTTCCGCGCCCGCTCCGAGTTCGGACCTATCGACGGTGCGGAGATCGTCGACTGGCCCCTCGACTACGCCGAGCTCGAGCCGTACTACACCGCCGCCGAGCAGATCGTCGGTGTCGCCGGCGACGCGCAGGCCAACCCCTTCGCAGCCTGGCGCTCGGGTCCGTACCCGATGCCTCCGGGGCCCGACATGTTCTGCGCAGTGCTCACGTCCGAGGCTGCGACGAGCCTCGGCTACCACCCGTACCGCGCACCGAGCGGGGTGAACAGCGTCGAGTACGACGGTCGGCCCGCGTGCAACAACTGCGGGTTCTGCGCGTTCTACGGCTGCCCGATCGAGGCCAAGGGCGACCCCGTCGCACCGCTCCGCCACGCGCTCGCCACCGGGCGCTGCGAGATCCGGCCGGAGTCGTACGTCACCGAAATCGTCCGGGACCCGAGCGGCCTTCGGGCCACCGGCGTCCGCTACCTCGACACGGCCGGCGCAACCCATGAGGTGACCGCCGAGCACGTCGTGCTCGGCGCCGGGGCGTTCGAGACGCCGCGCCTGCTCCTGCGCTCGGAGATGGGCAACCCCGACGTCGTCGGTCGCTTCCTCATGTACCACTTCCAGACGTTCGCGCTGGGCATCTTCCCGTTCCGCCTCCACGCGCATCGGGGTCGCGCCGTCACTCATCTGATGGACGACCCGATGCTGCTCGACGACATCACCCTCGCTGCCGCACGCGACGCCGGCCTCCCCTACTTCCGCGGCGGGATCGTCGAGCACGGCGGCGCCGGACACCCGATCATGGAGGCGCTGCACCTCCCGATGGGCGAGGCACACACACGAGCGATGCTCGACTCGCCCATGCGAGACCGGATGGCGGCGTTCACGATGCAGGGTGAGGACCTCCCGCAGCGCACGAACCGCATCGACCTCGACCCGCACGTCACCGACGTGTGGGGGTTCCCTGTCGGTCGGGTCACCTACCAGCCGCACCGGCACGATATCGCCTGCGCCGAGCACTGGGGTCCCCGTCTCGAGGAGGTCATGCGCGCCGCGGGTGCGGAGACGAGCTTCATGACGACGTCGCCCCCCATCCCCGACGAAGCGGGCGGGCGGCGCAACCCGGACCCAACGCCGCAGTCGCGCCACGTGATGGGCACGGCACGTATGGGCGACGACCCGAGCACGAGCGTGTGCGACCGTTGGCAGCGGCTGCACGACGTCGAGAACGTGATCGTCGCCGACTCATCGGTGTTCCCTACAAGCACGGGCTACGGACCGACGCTCACGATCGTCGCGCTCGCTGTTCGGGCCGCGCGTGCCCTCGCCGGCCAGGAGCCGCTCCGGTCCCAGCCGCCTTCCTAGGCTCCGGCTCGCAGCGTCCGCCGCCTAGCCTGCGCCCATGAGCAAGTACCTCCGGCGGTTGGTCTCGATCGCGCTGATCATGGTCGTCGTCACGGCAGCCGCGATCGCGGGGTCCGGCGCCGACGCGTTCTCGGGCTTCCAGCGCCGGGCGTCGGACGCGCTGTTCCCATCGGCGAAGACGAGCCCGGAGATCGTCGTCGTGGGGATGAACGACGAATTCGTCCGTCGGTTCGGCGCGCTCCCTCCCCGCAGCGTCCATGCGCTGCTCGCTCGCCAGTTCGCGGCCGCGGGCGTGCGGGTCGCGGTCTGGGACATCCTCTTCTCTCCGGCTCGGGAGTTCGACGACGAGCTGGCCGCCGGGCTCGACGGCCTGCCAAGCGTGGTGCTGGCGGCGATCGCCGAGAGCAGCCCCTCGAAGTCGGACCCGACGCTGTTCGAGGTCACCAACTTCGAGGCACCGGTGCCCGCGCTCGCCGACCAGCCGAGCGTGACGCTCGGCGTCACTGAAGTGAAGGCCGACCGCGCCGACGGCGTCGTACGTTCCGTTCCCCTCGTCGTCGACCGGGACGGCACGCTCGTCCCGGCGCTGTCGGTCGCCGCGCTCCGGGAGATCGCCGGCGAGCAGGGGCCGCTGATCATCCGACCGGACGGCCTCCAGGTCGCCGGCCGGTTCATCCCGACCGAGGGTCGCCACGCCCTGCGGCTGAACTGGACCAAGGGCCTGGATCCGGTCGCCGACTCCAAGCGGGTCATCTCGGCGATCGACGTCGTCGACGGGACGATCTCTCCCGAACGCCTGCGGGACAAGGTCGTGTTCGTCGGCGCAACCGACCCGACCCTCAAGGACACCTTCCCGGTGCCCACCGACAAGTCGAACACCTTCCCGGGCGTGCTCATCCACGCGAACGCCCTCAACACCATGCTGACGGCGTCGTACCTCTCGGAGGCCAGCACCGCGACGACCGCGCTGTGGGTCGCCGTCCTCGCCGCGCTCGTGGCGTTCCTCGTCCTGTTCCTCCCCGTCTGGCTCTCCGCAGTGCTCACGTTCCTGCTCGCGTTCGCCTATCTCCTCCTCTCGTTCGTCCGCTTCGACGCCGGCCAGATCCTCAACATCGTCTACGCCATGCTCGCGATGACAGCCTCGTTCGTCCTCGCCCTCGGGGTGCGCTACGCGACGGAGACCCGCAAGCGCCGCCGGGTGTCGTCGCTGTTCGCGCAGTACGTCCCCCAGGAGGTGGCCCGCCAGCTCGAGGAGTCCGGCCACCTCGAGGAGCACATGTCGGGGCAGCGCCTCGACACCAGCCTCTTCTTCTGCGACCTCCGCGGCTTCACGTCCATGTCGGCGACGCTCGAGCCTGCTGGGGTCCGCAAGATGCTCAACAGCTTCTACGAGCTGACGACGCAGATCATCCTCGACAGCGGCGGCACGGTCCTCAAGTTCGTCGGCGACGAGGTCTTCGCCGTGTGGGGCGCCCCCCTCCCGGTGGAGAACCACCCCCAAGTCGAGCTCGGCAACCCTGCGCGATGGAGGTGCAGCGCAGGGTTGCCGAGCTCGACGAGGAGCTGAAGGACCTGCACCTGCCACCGATCGCGTTCGGCATCGGCATGAACTCCGGCGATGTCGTCGCGGCGCACGTCGGCGGCGGCATGCGCAGGCAGTACGACATCGTCGGCGACACGGTGAACCTCGCCAGCCGCCTCTGCGGCCAGGCCGGCAAGGGCGAGATCGTCATCCCCGAGCAGATGAAGGACCGGTTGAGCGATCCTCCCGAGATGGGGTCGATGGGTGCCGTGGCCCTGAAGGGCCTCGACGACCCCGTCCCGCTCTACAAGATCGTCGTCGACCCGAGCCGCGCCGAGGCGCGGGTCCCGGTGGTCGAGTAGCGCGAGCGCCGGGCGCGAGAGTGGGCGTCGCTCGTCGCGACTACTTGACCTCGAGCTTCTTCGGAACGGTGTCGAGGTCGTCGCCGAAGCAGAGGAAGGGCTTGCCCTTCTTGCCGAACACCGGCTTGAACTTCCCGTCGACGATCTTGAGGAAGGAGTAGCAGTCCTGGTCGTTCTCGTGGGCCGTGGTCCAGTCGACCGGTGGCACGAAACCGTTGGCGGTGTAGTCGGTCATCGCGTTGATGGCATCGACGACCTTCTGCTGCGTGAAGTCGGGACCGGCCGCCTTCAGGCCGGTGACGAAGAGGTCGGCGTTGATCCAACCGACGATCGCGTTCTCGGTGATGTTGCCACCCGTCTTCTTCATCCACTTCTGGAAGAGCTTGACCGCCGGGGGCTTCGGCGTGGTCTCCAGCGGTGCGAACAGCGTCTGGACGTAGAGGCCGTTGAGGAACTCCTGGTTCTCCTCGATGGTCTCGTGCTCGTAGGCGTTCGGGAGCACCATCGCTGCCTCGAGGCCCTGGCGCAGCATCTCCTTGCGGAGGTTGATGATGCCGTTGAAGTCGATGCAGGCGATGACGAAGTCGACGCCCTCACTGACCATCTGCGAGACCTGGGGGCTGAAGTCGGGGTTCCCGAACGCAAGGCTCTGATCGTCGAAGACGACCTCGGCCGTGTCGTACTTCTCGAAGCTGTTCTTGTTCCCGACCGCGCAGTCCGTCGACTGCGGCACGTTGTAGGCGAGGAGCCCCACCTTCTCGAGCTTCAGCTTCGTCGGCAACCAGGTGGCGAAGCCCAGCTGGGCGCAGGTGAAGCAGTTGAACGACCCCGCAGCCCCGAACAGGTTCTCCGGTCCAGGGGTGTTGTTCTCGGAACCCCACTCGGCGTTGATCTGCCAACCGAACGCGGGGATCCCGTCTTCGGCGTAGACCTCGGCGCCGGTGAAGAGGCTGGTGGCGAGCGGCAACGCGGCGAACACGTCGTCCTGGGCGAGGAGGGCCTGGGCTTCCTCCCGGTTCTTGCCGAGCTGGTCGTCGCGCTCGGAGGCGAGGACGAGCTTGCGGTCGAAGACACCGCCTTCGGTCTTGTTGATGTACGCGAAGTAGGCCTTGACCCCGTCGTACGCCGGGCCGTAGGAGACGCCTGTCGGGTTCATGGTGACGGTCGCGACACCGCCGACGCGGATCTCCGAATCGGTGACCCCCGGCTGGTCGACGGCCGGGGAGTCCCCCTGCGCTGCGGCGACCGACGCGCCAACGGCGCCGAGCATCGCCACGGTGAGCACGAGGGCGGTCGCCCGCCCCGCACGAACACGAAGACCGGCCATGTGGTTCCCCCCACGTCGTCGAGCGGGCACGATCGCCGGGGAAGACCGGCCGGTCGTACTGCAGGCGAGATCATGGCACCTCCGGCGACGCCTGACCAGGCAGCGACCGGCACCCGCCCCCGACGATGTGGATAGCCTGCCCCCGTTGAGCCCCAGGCAGCGGTGCGGACGGACAGGACAGGGATGACGTGGACGAGCTGATCGGCTACGTCATCCGGGGACTGCCCTTCGGATGTGTCTTCGGACTCGTCGCCGTGGGGCTGGTCCTCACGTACAAGACGTCGGGCGTCTTCAACCTGGCCTTCGCCGCCCAGGCGTTCGCCTCGGCTGCGGCCTTCTACACGCTGCGCAAGGACGAGGGGTGGGGGATCATCCCCGCGTTCGTCGTCTCGGTGGTCGTGCTCGCCCCGCTCCTGGGCTTCGTGCTCGACCGTTTCCTCTTCCGCTACCTGCGCACCGCGCCGACGCTCGCCAAGCTCGTGACGTCGCTCGGGCTCCTCGTCGCGGGGCCAGAGATCGTCCGCCAGCTCTGGTTCGGCGCCGACACGAAGTTCGCGCCACCTTCGATCTGGCCGGGAGGCGACTTCGACCTGCTCTTCCTGGGCAAGGTCTACGCCATGGACGGCAACCAGGCCGCCTCGATGATCGTGACCGTCGTCGTCGCCCTCGTGCTCACTGCGCTCTTCCGATACTCGGCCATCGGTCTGCAGATGCGTGCGGTGGTCGAGAGCCCGCGCATGACCGCGCTCGTCGGCGTCAACCCCAACCGCGTCAGCGCGATCGCCTGGATGCTGTCGAGCTTCATCGCCGGCCTCGCGGGCGTCCTGCTCGCGCCGCTCTTCGCGCAGACCGAGCCGAACAGCTTCACAACCCTGCTCGTCGCGGCGATCGCCGCGGCGGCGTTCGCGCGGCTCACCAGCATCCCCCTCGCGCTCCTGGGGGGCATCCTGCTCGGTATCTCCCAGGGGATCCTCGCCGGCTACCTGCCACCCGGCAGCATCATCGCTGCCGGGCTGCGCCCCTCGCTGCCGTTCGTGGCGCTGTTCCTCCTGTTGCTGTTCTGGCCGGGGCTCGGTCGGAAGGCCGAGATCACCGATCCGCTCGCGGGTGTCGACCCGCCGGCGCCAGGCCTGGCTGCCGCCGAACGCAGCCGTGCGCTCACGATCGGCACCCGTGCGGTCGGAGCGATCTTCGGGACGACCGCCTTCGTGATCACGCTCACCGTGCTCGACGTCGTGTGGTTGGGGAATGTCACCCGAGTGGTGCTGTACGCGCTCATCTTCCTCTCGATCACGGTGATCACCGGCATGGCCGGGCAGATCTCGCTCTGCCAGGCGAGCTTCGCGGCAGCCGGCGGCTTCACGACGGCGCAACTCGCCGACAACCTCGGCTCCCCAATCGTCTCCCTGCTCGTCGGCGTGGTCGTCGCCACCATCGTGGGTGCGCTGCTCGCGATCCCGTCGCTGCGACTCGGCGGGATCTACCTCGCGCTCGCAACATTGGCGTTCGCGCTGATGTTCGACAGCGTCCTCGTCCCGATCAAGTCGATCGGTGGCGGTCAGCTCCCCACGAAGGCACCACGCCCGGAGTTCCTCGAGAACGATCGCGTGTTCTTCGTGGTGGCCCTCGCGGTGCTCGTCGTCGTGGCGACGCTGGTCGTGCTCATCCGCCGGGGGACCACCGGGAAATTCCTCGATGCGCTCCGCGGGAGCGAGACCGCGGCCGCTTCGCTGGGCATCAGCGCCGCGAAGTCCCGCGTCATCGCGTTCGCGCTCTCGGCCGGCATCGCCGGACTCGGCGGCGGCCTCCTCACCATCTACGAGGAGCAGGCGAACTACGGGAAGAACTTCAGCCCGTTCCTCGGGCTGTTCTGGATGGTGCTCGTCGTGACCCTCGGCGCACGGACGGTCGAGGGCGCCATCCAGGCCGGTATCGCGTTCGCGCTCTTCCCCGAGCTGCTCGAGCTGCTCGGCATCTCCAGCGGCTTCCAGTTCGTGCTCTTCGGTCTGGCAGCACTCACCTACGCGAAGCATCCCGAGGGATTGGTCGAGTACGGCAAGCGCCGGCAGCTCGAGACCATCCAGCGTCGGCTCGACCGGCGCGAGCGCTCGCCGGGCCGGTCGACGGAGCCCAGTCGGTCCACGGAACCCGGTCGGTCCACGGAACCCGGTCGGTCCACGGAAGAGGTCTCGACGTGAGCCTCCTCGAAGCGCGCTCGATCACCAAGCGGTTCTCGGGGATCACGGCACTCGATGGCGTCTCGCTCGAGGTCGCGCACGGCGAAGCGGTGGGTCTCATCGGACCCAACGGCGCCGGGAAGACGACCTTCTTCAACTGCCTGCTCGGGATGCTGCGACCCGACCAGGGCAGCGTCCACTTCGACGGCACCGACATCACGCGGTACCCGGTCCACAAGCGTGCCCGCCTCGGGTTCGGCCGAACGTTCCAGCGGATCGAGCTCTTCGGTGGGATGACCGTGCGCGACCACCTCCTGGTGGCCGAGCGGGCGCGTCTGGGGACCGGTCGGTTCTGGAAGGACTGCCTGAACCTCGCCCAGCCGAGCGAGGCGGAGCGCAGTCGGGTCGAGAGCACCTTGGCCCTGCTCGGACTCGATGACGTCGCCGACCGCCGGATCGAGGCGCTCAGCCTGGGCCGCGCTCGGCTCGTCGAGCTAGGCAGAGCGCTCATGACCGAGCCGCAGCTGCTGCTGCTCGACGAACCGTCCTCGGGCCTCGACCACGGAGAGACCCAGGACGTGGTGGCGATGCTCCACGAGGTCCAACGGGAGCGCGGGACCGCGATCCTGCTCGTCGAGCACGACATCGGGATGGTGCAGGCGTTCGCAAAGCGTCTCTACGTCCTCGACTTCGGGACCGTGATCGCGCATGGCACGACGAGCGAGGTCATGGCCGACGACACCGTGCAGCGCGCGTACCTCGGAGAGCTCACGACGACGGCCGCGGACGAGTCCGGAAACGTCGTCGTGCCGGCCTCCGACCCAGCCTCGGATGCCACTTCGGCGCCCGGCGCTCCCCTACTCGCGCTCCAGGAAGTGGACGCCGGGTACGGACCGTTCCGTGCGCTCTTCGGTGTGTCGTTCTCGATCGCGGAGGGAAGCGTCGTCGCCCTCCTCGGAGGGAACGGCGCGGGGAAGACGACCATCGCACGAGTCGTCACGGGCCTGGTCCCGGTCACCTCCGGCAGCGTGCGCTTCGACGGCACCGAGATCGCCCACCTCCCGCCCTGGAAGATCGCGCCCTTGGGCATCGTGCACGCTCCGGAGGGGCGCTCGGTGTTTGGTTCGCTCACGGTCGAGGAGAACCTCACGCTCGACTTCCGGCGCAACCTCGGTCGCAAGGGTGTGGCCGCCGGCCTCGAACGCGCCTTCGACCTCTTCCCGCGTCTCGGTGAACGCCGAGGGCAGCTGGCGGGCACGCTCTCCGGGGGTGAGCAACGGATGCTCGCGCTCGCACGCGTGCTCGTGCGACCACCGAGGCTCCTCGTGGTCGACGAGCTGTCGCTCGGGCTCGCGCCGATCATCATCGACGAGGTCTACGCGACACTGGAGCAAGTGCGACGGAGCGGGACCACGATGCTCATCATCGAGCAGTACGTGGGCCACGCCCTCTCGATCGCCGATACCGCCGTGCTGCTGCAACACGGCGAGGTGGTCTACGAGGGGCCGTCGACCGAGCTCGGGGATGTCTCGGCGCGGCTGCTGTCGGCGGAGGATCGCGCCAAGTAGCCGACCCGAAGTCCCCGGCGCGGAGGGTCCTACCATGAAGGTCGTGACCACCTCTGCCGTCCTGCTCGACTTCTACGGAACGCTCGCCCGCGCCACCCAATGGGTCGCGGTCGACGTCGTCCTCGCCGAGCACGGCGTCGAGCTCGATGAGGGCACCAAGAACAAGTGGTGGAACGACGGGCTCGACGGCGTCGAGCACGTCGAGTACTCGCAGAGCCGTGACCACTACGTCGAGTGGCAACGCCAGCGCCTCCTCGCGATGCTCGCCGACACCGACCTGCATCCCGGCGAGTACGAGCTGGTGATGGAGAAGTTCCGGGCCGGCCAGGAGACTCGGGTGCTCGAGCCCTACGACGAGGTCGTCGAAGTGCTCGCGAGCGCGCGGGAAGCGGGCATGCTGCTCGCGATCTGCTCCAACTGGGACTGGGACCTCGCCGAAGCCGTCGACGAGGCCGGGCTCACCGATTCCGTCGACGTCGTGGTGTCGTCGGCATGGGCGGGGGCACGCAAGCCACACCCCCGCATCTTCGAGCACACGCTCGACAAGGTGGGCGTGGTTCCCGAAGACGTGCTGTTCGTCGGCGACACCTGGGGTCCCGACGTCGTCGGCCCCCGCCAGCTGGGCATGACGCCGCTGTACCTCCAGCGCGACGGCCACTGGCCCGACACCACCGCACCCGCCGACCTCGGCGTGGAGACCGTCGAGACCGCGCCCGACCTCCGGCGCGTGCTCGAGCTCATCACCTGACCGGAGCAACCCACGTGACAGTCACCACCACCCCCCGATCCGCTCCCGCGCCGGTCCCGGCGACGCCCGACCTCGACGCCGCGTCCCTGGTCGCTCGGCTGCGCTCGACCTTCGCATCCGGCCGCATCCGGCCCCTCGAGTGGCGCCGATCACAGCTCACGGCCATGCGGGCGATGCTCACCGAGCGCGAGGCGGAGCTGCTCGATGCGCTCGCCGGCGACCTCGGCAAGCCGCGACTCGAGGCGTGGGTGACCGACGTGGGCTTCGTGATCAACGAGATCGATCACGTCCTGAAGCACCTCCGGCGCTGGACGCGGCCGAGCAAGGTGAAGACTCCGCTCGCCACGAAGCCGGCGAAGGCACGAGTCGTGCGGGAGCCGGTCGGCGTGGTGTTGATCATCAGTCCGTGGAACTACCCGGTGCAGCTCACGCTCGCACCCCTGATCGGCGCGATCGCGGCCGGGAACGCCGCCGTCGTCAAGCCGTCGGAGCTGGCACCCCGCACGTCGGGCGTCCTCGCCCGGCTGCTCGGCGAGTACCTCGACACCGACGCGGTCGCGGTCGTGGAGGGTGCAGTCGACGAGACCCAGGCGCTGCTCGCGGAGCGTTGGGACCACATCTTCTACACCGGCAACGGACGCGTCGGCCGCATCGTGATGCGCGCCGCGGCCGAGCACCTCACACCGGTCACGCTCGAGCTCGGAGGGAAGAGCCCGGCGATCGTCGATGCGTCCGCCAACCTCCGGGTGGCGGCACGGCGGATCGTCTGGGGTCGGTTCCTCAACGCCGGCCAGACCTGCATCGCACCCGACTACGTGCTCGTGGCACGCGAGCACGAAGACCGTCTCCTGCAGCTGATGGACGAAGCGGTGACGGAGTTCTATGGCGCCGACCCGAAGGCGAGCCCAGACTTCGCCCGCATCGTCGACGACCGCCACTTCGAGCGGCTCGTCGGGCTGCTCGGGTCGGGCACCGCGGTCACCGGGGGCTCGCACGACGCTGCTGATCGCTACCTGGCCCCCACGGTGCTGCGCGATGTGGCGCCCGACTCCGCCGCGATGCAGGAGGAGATCTTCGGCCCGA
>JBKJJI010000399.1:0-3100 GCA_046598115.1 Acidimicrobiia bacterium
CTCTTCGGCCTGAAGTGGTGGGAGGGATTCGGCGCGCTCGTGTCGCTGGTCTCGGTCCTGGTCGCGCTGGTGATCATCGGTCGGCTCGCGGCCCGCGGCGCGTCCGAACGGTGGGGCGCGTCGGTGGGCGTCGCAGCCGTGGTGGCGTTCCCGCTGGCCGCGTTCACGATCTTCCCGACCAACGGGGTGTTCGAGGCGCGACCCGACCAGCTCGCGTGGTGCTTGCTCCTCGGAGCAGCGGTGCGGGTGATCGTCGACTCGGGGCGCACTGCCGCCGAGCAGGCGGGCCCGGGCGAGCGATCGCCCCGGGGCAGGGTCGTGACCGGGGTGCTGCTCGCGGCGGCGGTGCTCGCCAAGCAGACGACGCTGATCCCGGCGCTCGTCGTGGCGTTCACGGCCGGCGCGCTCCCCGTGGTGCGGGCGCGCCGGCAGGACCCGAGGCCCGGCGCGAGATCGTTGCTCCCCGTCGAGGGCATCGTGGCGGGTGCCGTGGGTGCCGTCACGCTCGCCGTGCTGCAGGTCGCCAGCGACGGGTTCGCGTACGACCTCATGTTCGGGTTGGCTCGCCGCCATGGGCGTTGGCGGACGGTCCGGCAGGTCATCGAGGCCGACATCGATCTGCTCGCCGTGCCGATCGGGGTCGCCGCGATCGGGTTGGCCCTCGCGGGCGCCCTCGTCGTGCTGCGACGACCGCGTTCGGAACGCCTCGCGAGGTGCGTCCCCTTGCTCGTCGCGCTCGCCATCGCGGCCGCGACGGTGCCCGGGGCCGTGCTGGCCCAGGCGAAGCAGGGTGGCGACACGAACCAGCTCGCCGGGCCGGTGTGGGGAGCGGCGCTCGCGCTCGCGACCGCGGTGATGCTCTCGGACGCGCGCTCCCGCCGCACGGTGGCGCGAGTCGTCGGGGTGCTCCTCATCGTGTCGACGGCAGGGTTCGTGACTTCGCGGTTGGAAGACCGCTCGCTGGGCACCCCCCGGCTCGTGCTCGACCACGCGTGGCGGGAGGTGCCATCCGACCTGGTCGCCGCGAACGACGTGGATCAGCTCGTCCTCGACTACGAGTACCCGTCGTACTCGATCACGAGGGCGAATTCTGAGGCCCCCGGAGAGCACATCGCCCCTGACCTGACTGCGGGCGGCTACGTACCCCGAACCCTCGTGCGCGCCCTCCTCGACGGTGAGTACTCGAGGGTGCGGCTCTTCCCCGAGGTGTTCGACGGCTATGCCGCCGGGTACGGCCGGCACGACGAGAGCTTCTTCTGGAAGGTCAACGAGATCATCCGCGCCGGTTACGACCGGGCGGGCGTGGTCCGGGCCACCGGGTCCGATCCCGGGGTGACGCTGTACGCGCCGGGACCGCAGCTCTCGGCCCTCGCCTGGATGGAGCGGTGCTTCGGGCCGTATCGCTCGGGAGGGCTGGACCTGGAGGTGCGCCGCGGTGGCGGTCGGTGGTGCGTGCAGGGTGGCGGGCTCCTGCTCGATGCCGGACCGACGCCCGACTCCGAGCTGGTCCTGCGCGCGACGACCGCGAGCGGGTTCGACGTCGACTTCGGGTCGTTGGCCGGATCGGCCACGCTCACGTCGTCCGACGGCGCGCAGGGGGTTGTGTCGTCCGACGGCGAAGTGACGACGCTGCGGTGCCCCGGCGGGAAGGAGTACGAGACGGGGGACCGGTTCTCGGTCCGGCTCGACCCGTCACGCTCGGGGTTGTCCTGCGAGCAGCGTGGCGCGAAGGTCGTCGTGCGCGTGGGGGCTGATGGAGAAGCCACGCTCGTCGCCGAGGTCGGCGGCCGACCGCGGCTGGACCGGTTCACGTCCGACGGCCAGGCGTCGCGGGTCCGGCTCCTCGACCCGAAGCCCGGCGACCTCGGCTGACGCGGACCACCGGTCGACCTAGAGCGTCGAGAGGAACTGCTCGGCGTTGCGGCGCGCGATCGCCATGATCGCGGCCTGCGGGTTCACGCCGGGCGCGTCCGGGAGCAGCGAGGCGTCGTTCACGCGGAGGTTGTCGTGTCCCCACACCCGACCGAAGCTGTCGGCGCCCGTGCGCTTGCGCGCCTCACCCATGCGGACGCTCGAGGTGAGGTGGACGGTCATCAGGTTCGAACGTTGGCGTGAGGCCGCGTCCCACCACGGGAACAGGTCGCCCGGCGTGCGAGCGATCGGGGCTCCGACGACCGATGGGTACAGCTCGACCGCTCCCGATGCCAGGAGGACCTCGCCGAGGTGGACGAGCCCGCGCGCGAGGCGGCTCATGTCGGCATCGGTGAGGCGGTAGGTCACGAGCGGGGCGGCGAGACCCGGGAGTGCGATGACCCGGCCCGCGCCGTCGCTGCGGATCGCGGCGTAGTAGACGAACACCTCTTCCCAGCGCTCGAGCACTTCGCGTGTGTCGGTCGACGCGTCGGCCAGTGCGAGCGCGACGTGTCCGAGGCTGCTCGCCGATCCGCCGATCGTCAGGTGTGGGGCGAACTCGGTGACCCGGTGCATCGGGACTTCCCCGTGGTCGAGCGCATGCGGGAAGCGTGCCGCGATCTTGATCGTGGGGTGCATCTTGAGCCCGACCCCGATGCCACGCCGGATGCCACTGCGCTGGAGCAGGGCGGGCGTCTGGATGGCGCCGCCGCAGACGAAGACGTGCTCGGCCTCGATCTCGACCTGCTCGTCGCCGTCGCTCTCGCGGATCGTGCACCGTGCACCGGTGACGCGACGGCTGTCGCGGAGGAGGCGGTCGACCCGACAGTCGGCCACGACGTTCGCACCGGAGTCGATCGCCTTCGGGATGAGGGTCTTCGCCATCGTCTGCTTCGTGCCGCGGCCCTGGCGGTCGTAGCTGAAGACACGGGCGAACTCGACGGCTCGCCACCCGAGCTTTGCTGCGCCGCGTTCGAGGACGGCCGAGGACGGTGGAGGCGCACCGGGGAGAGTGGAGACCGCGAGCTCGGTCTCCACCCAGTCGGCGTAGCGGTGGAGCGACTCGGCGCCGAACTCCTCGATCGAGTAATCGCGCTGCCACTCCGTCGCGAGGGGGTCGGGGAGCCGGTGGTAGAGGCCGCTGTTGATCTCGGTGCTGCCGCCTACGCCGAGGGACGCTGCGTCGGCG
>JBKJJI010000235.1:0-6922 GCA_046598115.1 Acidimicrobiia bacterium
CCCTGGGCGCCGAGGACGCCCACCGTGTCGGTGAGGATCCGCGACACCGCCGCCGGGCCCAAGAGGTACAGCACGTCGATCACGACGACCGCGTCCCAACCGTCCTCCGGAGGCGTCTGTGCGCCGCTCGTCGGCGTCCAGCCCGGCGGCACCACGATGAATGACACGCGGTCGTCGACGCCTGCTCGGATCGCAGCGGCACGGGCGATCTCGATCTTGTCGACGTCGACATCGACGCCGACGACCCGGACCGACGGATCCCGCGCCGCGAGGTAGAGCGCGAAGAGCCCGTGGCCGCACCCCACGTCGAGGACGTGCACCGCGCCGGCGACGGCCTGCGCGATCGCCGGGAAGGGACACGTCCGCCACCGGACCGCCACGTGAAACCTCGACCCGAGCGATGTCGGGCGGTACGCGTCGAACGCGACGCGCGCCGCGGCGTCCTTCACGTGAGATACCAGCCCCGCCCGAAACCGAACGCGCCGAGGCCGAGCAGCGCGGCCGCGACCACCGCCACCGGGACGACCAGGCGCCGCGCCCCGTTCGTGCGCTCGACCAGCACCGACCCCGCGAGCGCGAACAGCGGGAACGCCCCGAGCAGATAGCGGCCCATACCCTGGAAGTCCTTGGTGCCGAGCGCCGCGAGGCCGACCACGACGAGCGTGTACGCCCCGTACCCGGCCCCGAACCGACGGACGACCGCCGGCACGGCGAGGATCGCCACGAGCGTGAGCAGCGCCTGGACCACGAGCCCCACGGTGTACCCGGCGTCGGCACCGTTGAGCAGCTGGCCCCCGAACCCGACCTTGAACCACGTGTGCGGACCCTCGGCCTGGTCCCACGCCTCCTGCACGGTCACGTAGGCGAACGGGTCGCCGAAGCGGTCGGCGAGCCAGACCGAGAAGGCAACGGGCCCGGACAGGGCGATGAGCAGCCAGGCGTGTCGCAGGCGGAGGCGGCCCAGGCGCAGCCGTGCCGGGAAGCCGAGTCGAGCGAGCGTGCTTCCCGTCGTCCGGCGGGGGAGACCGCCGGCCCGGTCGAAGGCGACGAGCAGGAGACCGCCCGCGACCGCGATCCCGGTGGGTCGGGTCGCACCCGCAGCGGCGCCGACGAGCCCGGCTGCCAGCAGCTGCTCGCGCTCCACCAGCAGGAACGCCCCGATGACCAGGGCGACGAACAACGCGTCCGCGTACCCGGCCCCGAACAGGAACCAGCCGTAGGGGTACAGGAGCAGCGCGCCGACGGCACCGAGCGCGAGTCGGCGATCGAGGCGAGCGGCGCTCCAGCGGGCGAACAGCACCACCGCGCTCAGCCCTGCGGTCCACGTGACGAGCGCAGTCGAAACGATCGCGTTCCCGACGACGCCGTTCACCGCCCGTACGACGAGGGCATAGCCCGGGAAGAACGCGACCGAGGACTGCCGACCAGGAACGTAGTAGTAGCCGTTCAGCGCGATATCGACGTACCAGGTGCAGTCGAAGCGGCACCACCCGCCGAGCACCTCGCGGCCCGGGTAGTCGAGCGTGGGCATCGCCCCCTGCAGCGTCACCGCGACCGCGACGATCCCGGTGAGGACCACGGCGATGACGACGAAGCCGACCGCGGCCACGCCCGCCACCGAGGTGGCCGAGCTGCGCACGCGTCCCCGGGCCTTGTTCGACGTGATCGGCGCGGCCGTCACCGGCTCACTGGAGCGTGGAGCGCCGGGACGTGCGCGCCGCGGATCCGACAGGGCTCGACGCGAGCTGGGCATAGGAACCCAGCGTGAAGCCCGCCTCGTCGACGGCCCGGCGGGTCGCCGGATCGCACATCACCTCGGTCTCGGCTGCCCAGTCGAAACCCCAGCCGAGGCCCTCGAGGATGGCGTCGCCGGCTTCCCCCGGATGACAGATCAGGTCGACTGCCGCGGCTCGTGAACACGCGAGGCGCTCGAGCGCCGATTCGAGCACCGCGCCGTGCATCCCGCCCGCCTCGTCGAGCCCCACGGACGCGCCGGTCGTCGCGAGCCCGGCGCGAGTCGCGCGCTGCTCGAGCCGGCGCGACAGCAGCCGGACGCCGCCTGCGAACGGGGAACGGCCGGCCGTGCGGGGCACGCGCACGACGGGAATCCCGTAGCGGCGGGCAAGGCCGACCGTGACGGCTCCGACCGCTGGCCAGAGGTGCACGTTCTGGTGCGTGTCGAGGTGTGTGATCGCGACACCGTGGGCATGGACGGCGTCGATCTGCGCCGACCATTCGCGTTCCAGATCCGCGGGATCGAGTCTCCCCCGGAGGAGGCGAGCCACCAGCGCGCGCCAGGTGAGGGGAAACCGCCCGTCACGATCGACGAGGGACGGGATCTCGGACGAGCGGAGCAGCGGAGTGCCGCCCCCGACGACGGTCAGGTGGACACCGATCCCGACACCGACGTCCCGCAGGCTCGTGACGCCGCCGACCGTGTCGCCCGTCGGGATGACGGATGCGCTCGTCACGATCCCGTCCCGCGCGCTGCGAAGGATCGCACGATCGATGCTCGGCCAGAACCCGAAGTCATCGGCGTTGACGACCAGGAGGCGGTTGTCGGGCGTCACGTCGCGAGCGCCTTGACTGGCGCGTGGGCCATGGGCTGCAGCTTCCGGATCTCGCGCCGCTGCGCCAGCATCTCGCGGACGATCTTGCGAATTGTCGCGAACGACGAGAGCGTCGAGACTCCCACCGTTCGCGCGAAGTAGTCGACGCCCGTCTGGATGATCCGATGCCCCCGACGGGACGCGCGCGCCATGATCTCGGCATCGATGAACGAGCCTTCGCTGTGCAGATCGAGGTCCTCGATCACGCGCCGCCGCATGAGCTTGCACGCGAAGTTCACGTCACGCATCCGGAGACCGAACAGCACCCGGATCGTCAGGTTGTAGATCCGTGAGTAGACGCTTCGTCGCCACCCCTCGGCCCGGCGGTCGAGTCGCCACCCGCAGACGATGTCGGCGTCGTACGCCCAGAGGAGCCGGAGGAGTCTGCTCGTCTCGAACAGGTCGAAGGGGAGATCCGCGTCGGTGTAGAGCACGAGGTCGCCGGTCGATTCGGCGAGCCCCGTCCGTACCGTGCCCCCCAGGCCCCGGTTGTGCTCGTGGTGGACGACGCGCACGTCCTCGTGGGTCGCCGCGAGGGCGTCGCAGGCGCCGGGGCTCGAATCCGTCGAGGCGTCGTCGACGAACAGGATCTCGATCTCGGACACGAGGCCGTCGGCGATCAGCGACTCGCCGGCCGCGCGTGCGGCCACGACGAACCCCGGAAGGCCCTCCTCCTCGTTGAAGACGGGGACGACGAGGCTCAGGCGCCGGCCGACAATCGTCACGGGCCCCCCGTCGACCGTGGGTGCTCCCGCGAGCGCCCGGGAAGACAGTGTGCCCGAATCGCATGCAACCGCAACAATTTCCGCGGGAGAAACCTGAGCGGGCACACGCCCCCGAGGGTCCGGTTTCGGACGGGCCCGGCGATGCCGCCGGCGATCAGGGGCCGATGGGCCGGATCCGATCTCAGACCCGCTCGGCGTGCTTGCGGTAGGCCCAGCCGGGGCCGCGCAGCACGAACGAGAGCCGGTCGTGCCAGGTCGTCGAGCGGGCCACGTCGCGCAGCATGTCGGCGTGTTCGTGGGTGACGATCCGCACCGGCGAGAACGACTCGATGTTCTTCGTGAGCCCGTAGACGACCGGTTCGTCCTCGGGCTCGAACGTCCCGAAGAGCCGATCCCACGTGATGAGGATGCTCCCGTGGTTGCGGTCGAGGTACTGCGGGTTGCGGCCGTGGTGCACCCGATGGTGCGACGGTGTGTTCAGCACCTGCTCGAACCGACCGAGGGTGCGGATCGTGTCGGTATGGAACCAGAACTGATAGATGAGGTTGATGCCCCGAGCCGTCTCGAGGAGGCGGGGGCGGATACCGAGCAGGGTGAGGAGGCTGTACGGGACGAAGGTGCCGAACGCGTCCGCGACGGGTTGACGGAGCGCGGTCGAGAGGTTGTAGCGCTCGCTCGAGTGGTGCACGACGTGGATCGCCCACATGTAGCGGCTCGTGTGCATGAAGCGGTGGTTCCAGTAGTAGATGAAATCCCATCCCAGGACCGCGGCCGCGAGCGCGAGCGCGCCTCCCCCGCGGTCGCGGCGGCGACCGCGCCGCCAGAGGCGATCGGTGGTGGTGCGGGACGCGAGCGCGGTCGTGATCGCGAGGCCACCGGCGACGACGGCGGTGACGCCACCGACCTGGGCGACCTTTCGCGCGATCGGCGCCGGGTCCGGAGTGGGGTCGGGTCCCGGGACGAGATCGACGCTCCGGCCCTGGGCCTCAGCTCGCCGCACGACCGCGTCGGCGACCGTCGTCGCCACCACCGCGCCCACGGCGACACCGACCAGCGCCTTGCCGAAGCGGCCCCTACCGGGGACGAACGGGCGCAAGATGCGCGCGAGGACCATCGGCGCGAAGACGCTCGCCACCCCCATGGTGAGGCTGGCGACGGTGTCGCGCCGCTCGTAGTCGGCAGGCGTCGGGCCACGCCGCGCGGCGCGGCGCTGCAGCCACCGTCGCTCGGCGCCCATCGCCGCGAAGTACCCGGGGATCGCGAGGAGCGTGAGGTCGAGACCCTTCCCGCGTCGTGCCGGCACGGTGCGCAGTCTCGCGGCTAGGCGTTGGCGCGTCGATACGCCTTCGCCTGCGCCCGGGCGAGATCGACGAGGTTCCCGAGCGCGAGGTTGACGTCCGCCAGGTGCAGGCCCCGTGCCGGGCCGAGCGTGGCCTCGACGCGTGGGCGGTCGTCGCCGGCCCTCCCGACGTCGTCGATCTGGAGCCATGACGCACCGTCGGCACGGGCGCACCGCGCGTCGTAGAGCCTGGGCATCGACTCCCAGCTCGCCGACCCGCCGGATCCCGTCGGCGTGCGGAAGTAGGGCTCGAGGTGCCCGGTGCCCCCCGCCGGCGACGACGGGTTCACGCACAGCACCTCCTCGGTCGCGGGGTCACTGCCCTCGGGGGCGGTACTGGCCGCGCGCACCCGTCCGAACTGCGAGGTCGCGGGCGGTGTCTCGTCGGAGGAGACGTAGCTGACGACGCACCCCGTCTGGCGCGTTGACCGACAGGCGGGTGTGCGTTCGAAGGTGCCGCCGACGTCTGCGCCGACCGGGACCACGATGTTCCACCCCGGGAGCAGCGCCGCGACGAGGCGACGGCGAAGCGCGGTGTCGCCCTCGATCTCGTCGCGGATCAGGGCCGCAAGGAGGGCCGCGCCCTGGGAGTGCCCGATGAGGACGACGCCACGGCCTCCGTTGTCGTGCTCGAGGTAGTCGCGCCATGCGTCGACCACCCCTGCGTACGCGACCGCGTCGGCCGCTGCCCGCTCGGACGGGCGCCCCAGTCCTGCTCGGGTGATCTGGGGGTAGATCGGCGCGTACACGCGGCACACCTGCGAGAAGCGCGAGGCCTGCGCTTCGGCGACCGCGCGGAGCTCCGGGTCGAGGCTGAGATCGGCGTTCGTCGTCACCTGGGCGCTGACCGTCGGGTACACGTAGAAGCAGTCGATCGGCGGGTCGGCGGCAGGGCGAGCCGTCTCCTCGGTCGAGGTGCCGTCGGCCCGGAGCACGGTCGTCGTGAGGTCGGTCCGGCAGGGATCGTCGGGGAGCCCCGGCCGGCAAAGCCAGACGATGCTGGTCGCGGGCTCGCCGATGTCGATCGAGTCGTCGGGGCCCGCGGGCTGGGCACCGGCAGCGCCGGCCGTGGCCAAGCCGCTGGCGACGAGCACGACGACGACGGTGCGCGCGAAGGAACGGCACTGTGCGTGGCAGGACACGCACCGATGGTACCGATGATGGCCACCGACCGATCAGAGAATCGGCGAAACGGCGGTCCTTCGTCTCTCACCCCGCTATAGGCGGGTGAGAGACGCAGCAAGAGAAGGGGTGGGGTCAGTCGAGGAAGGTGCGGATGTGGGGGAGGTCGATCGGGCCGTCGTAGGCGACCGTGCCGTCGTGGAGGGCGACGCAGCGGGTGGCGTGCTCGAGGAAGCCGAGCTGATGGGTGGCGACGATCACCGCCGCGTCCTCGGCGCGTGCGCTCACGAGCAGCTCGGTGAGCGACTCCTGGCCCGACGGGTCGAGACCCACGAACGGCTCGTCGATCACCAACAGGGAGAACGGACGCACGAGCCCGAGCACGAGGGCACTCTTCTGACGCATGCCGCGACTGAACCGGGCGGGGAGATCATCGGCACGGTCGCTGAGTCCGAAGAGCTCGACCAGACCGTCGGCGGTGTCGGGCCGACCGGGGAGTCCGTGGAGGCGCGCGATGTACTCGATGTGCTCGTCGAGGCTGAGGTCGTCGTAGAGCGCGGGCTGATCGCTGATGAACGACAGACACGTCCGCGCGTCGACGTCGCCCGCGTGCACGCCTTCGATCTCGATCTCGCCACTCGTGGGATCGAGCAAGCCTGCTGCGAGACGGAGCAGGGTCGACTTCCCCGCGCCGTTGGGGCCAACGAGCGCCACGAGCTCGCCGCGTGTCACCTCGAGCGTGATGTCTTCAATCGCGACGAGGTCGCCGTAGGCCTTGCCGAGCCGGTCGGCGAGCAGCGTCGGTGCTTCGACGATGTCTGCACTCATCCGACGGCCACCTCTCGGGAACGGAGCCACCAGCCGATGCCGGCGGTCACGACGATCACGATCGGGAGGAACCCGACCGCGTTGCCCATCGGCGTCTCACCAGGACCCGTGGTGAGGGCGAACGGCACGAACGCGAGCGTGGCGACGGCCGGCGGGAACGCCTGGCGAACGATCATGAGCAGCGGCCCGAGCTCGTTGAGCCCCCCGAACCCGAGCCCGATCTCCGGCGACGGGGTACCGAGCGCGAGCGAGGCCCCCGCCGCGACCGCAGCGGCGGCCGCCGCCGGCACGAGCACGAC
>JBKJJI010000393.1:0-6105 GCA_046598115.1 Acidimicrobiia bacterium
GTCGAGGGTGGCTCGCAGGTCGGCCTCACGGGCGCGGTGCGTGATGAAGATCAGGCGTGCCTCGTCGCCGATGCCTCGCTGCTCCATCGACTTGATCGACACGCCGTGCGCCCCGAACGCCCCGGCGATCGCCGCCAGCACGCCTGGACGGTCGGCGACCTCCATCAGGACGTAGAACGGCGACTCGGTGTCGTCGACGGGGCGGATCGGACGGGCGACGAGCCCGGCCACGGTCGCGCCCTTCGCCCCCGACACGAGGTTGCGAACCGCGTCGACGACGTCGCCGAGGACCGCGGATGCCGTCGGGCCGCCGCCCGCCCCCCGTCCGTAGAACATCAGCTCACCGACGGCCTCCCCCTCGATGAACACCGCGTTGAACGCGTCGCGCACGGAGGCGAGCGGGTGGTGGACGGGGACCATCGCCGGGTGCACCCGCACCGCGATCGCCCCCTCGAGCTCTTCGGCCACCGCGAGGAGCTTGACGACGTAGCCCAGCGTCGCCGCCGACTCGATGTCGTCGGCGCTCACGTTCGTGATGCCCTCGCAGTACACGTCGTCGGGCCCGACGATCGCCCCGAACGCGATCGTCGCGATGATGGCGGCCTTCGCGGCGGCGTCGTGTCCCTCGACATCGGCGGTCGGATCGGCCTCGGCGTACCCCAGGCGCTGGGCCTCCGCCAGTGCATCGGCGAACGACGAGCCCTCCTCCGTCATGCGGGTGAGGATGTAATTGGTGGTGCCGTTCACGATGCCGAGCACCCGGCGGATGCGGTCACCGGCGAGCGACTCGCGCAGCGGGCGAATGAGCGGGATCCCGCCCGCGACGCTCGCCTCGAACAGCAGGTCGACGCCGGCGTCGGCCGCGACGGCGAACAGCTCGGGACCGTGCCGGGCGATCAGCTCCTTGTTGCCGGTGACGACCGGCTTGCCCGCGCGGAGCGCCTGCGTGATGAGCGTGCGGGCCGGCTCGATGCCACCGATCACCTCGATGACGAGGTCGATGTCGACGTCGGTGACGACCGCATCGGCATCGTCGGTGAACCGGTCGGCGGCGAGCTTGACGTCGCGCGCCTTCGCGAGGTCGCGCACGGCCACCCTCGCAACCTCGATCTCGACCCCTGCGCGCGCAGCGAGGAGATCGGCGTGCTCGGCGACGAGGTCGACGAGTGCGGAGCCGACGTTGCCGCAGCCGAGGAGCCCGAGGCGCACGGGTCCGTCGCGAAGAGGGGTGCTCACGGGCACCAGTCTGGCCTACTCGGCATCGAGTCGGACGAGATCATCGAACGTCTCCCGGCGCACGACGACCCGGGCGACACCCTCCCGGACGAAGACGACCGCCGGCCGCGGGACCTTGTTGTAGTTCGACGCCATCGAGTACCCGTAGGCCCCGGTGGCGGGCATGGCCAGCAGGTCCCCGACTGCAACCCCCGCGGGAAGGCGTGCATCGGCAACCACGATGTCGCCCTGCTCGCAGTGCTTGCCCACGATGGCGCAGCCGAGCGGTCGCTCTTCCTCGAGCCGGCCCGGCGCGTACACCTCGTAGCCCGCGCCGTACAGCACCGGCCGGGGGTTGTCGCTCATCCCGCCGTCGACCGCGACGTACGTGCCGATCCCGGGGATCTGCTTCACCGTCCCGACGCGGAAGAGCGTGATCGCGCTCGGTGCCGCGATCGAACGGCCCGGCTCCACCATCACCCGGGGGGCGTCACCGAGACCGACGTCACTCCAGCACTGCCGTGCCGCGCGCAGCAGCGCCTCAGCATGGTCGGCGACCGCCAGCTCGGGGTCGTCGTGCAGGTAGCGCGCGCCCAGACCACCACCGACGTTCAGCTCCTCGACGAGCGCTCCGTGCTCCTCGCGCACGGTTGCTGCGAGCCCGGCGATCCGCTCGATCGCGCGGGCGAACGCGTCGAGCCGGTAGATCTGGGACCCGATGTGGAAGTGCAGCCCTGCGAAGTCGAGGTGCCCGGCCGCAACGACCCGACCGACGGCGCGCAGCGCCACGCCGTCGGTGAGCGTGAACCCGAACTTCGAGGCCTCGGTGCCGGTCTCGATGTACTCGTGGGTGTGCGCCTCGACCCCCGGGGTCACCCGCACGAGCACCCGTACCGACGTCGTCGCGAGGCGCTCGAGCCGGTCGATCTCGTCGAACGAGTCGACGACGATGCGGCCGACCCCCGCGTCGAGGGCCTGCGTGATCTCCGCGTCGGACTTGTTGTTGCCGTGGAGGACGATGCGCTCCGGGGGCACCCCGGCATGGAGCGCAACATGGAGCTCACCACCGGTCGCGCAGTCGAGGTGCAACCCCTCGTCGGCGACGAGGCGCGCCATCGCAGTGCACAGGAATGCCTTGCCCGCGTACGCCACCGCGTCGGCACCGAACGCCGCGACGTACTCGCGGCAGCGCCGCCGGAGATCGTCCTCGTCGTAGACGAACACGGGTGTCCCCACGTCGCCGGCGATGGCCTCGAGGTCGAGGTCGCGCAGGCCCGGCGGGATGAGGGTGACGTCGATCGGCGCCGAGGAGGTCATCCCGACTCCTCGATCTCGTCGTCGCCATCGTCGACGCGGCGCATCTCGTCGGGCGCCTGCACGCCGAGCAGCTCGAGGGCGTTCTTCAGCCCGACCCGACAGGCGTCGGCGAGCCACAGGCGCGCCTGCGTGGCCGCCTGATCTTCGGAGATCACCCGACAGTCGCGGTAGAAGCCGTGGAACGACGACGCGAAGTCGCGCACCCAGGTGGTGATCCGGTGCGGCGCCCGCAGTTCGGCGGCCTCGGCCACGACGTCGGGGTAGGCCGCGAGCGCCCGGAGCAGCTCGAGCTCGCGCGGGTGGGTGAGGACGCCGAGGTTCGCCTCGAGGACCGGGAGGCGCGCGACCGACGCCGCCGCGGCCTTGCGCCCGATCGAGGCGATCCGGGCGTGCGCGTACTGCACGTAGTACACGGGGTTGTCCATCGACTGGGCCGTCACCACGTCGAGGTCGAAGGTGAGTGCGGTGTCGACCCCCTGGAGGAGGAAGGTCAGGCGGCAGACGTCGGGGTCGACCTCGTCGAGGATGTCGGCGAGCGTGACGATGTCGCCGGTCCGCTTCGAGGCGCGGACCACCTCACCGCCGCGCACGAGCTTGACGAGCTGGCCGAGGATCACCTCGGGCTCCCCTTCGGGGTGCCCGAGCGCACGGAGCCCCGCCTGCACGCTCTTCACCTGGCCGTGGTGATCGGCACCCCAGATGTCGATGAGATGGTCCCAGCCCCGGGCGAACTTGTCCTCGTGGTACGCGAGATCGCCGAGCAGGTAGGTCGTGGACCCGTCGGACTTCACGAGCACACGGTCGCGGTCGTCGCCAAAGTCGGTGGTGCGCAACCAGGTGGCGCCGTCGGCGTCGAACGTCGCGCCCTTCTCGCGCAGCGTCTCGAGGACACGCACGACCTCACCCCGCTCGTGCAGGGTGCGCTCGGAGAACCAGGTGTCGAACACCACACCGACGCGACCCAGGTCCTCGTGGAGCATCGCCACGACGTCGCGGTATCCCCACTCGCGTGCCTGGTTCTCGGTGAGGTCGGCTCCCACATCGGCACGCATGCGCTCGGCCATCTCGGCGACGTACGGACCCTGGTATCCGTCCTCCGGGGGCTCGCGGCCCTCATAGCGGGCGAACAACGACGCACCGAACGTGTCGAGCTGGTTCCCGGCGTCGTTGAGGTAGTACTCGCGGTGCACCGCTGCGCCCTGGGCCGCGAGCACGTTCGCCAGGGCATCACCGACCGCGATCCACCGACCCCCGCCGGCGTGCAACGGGCCCGTCGGGTTGGCCGAGACGAACTCGAGGTTGATGCGCCGCCCCGCGAGCCGGTCGCTGCGGCCGTACGCCGCGCCCGTCGTGACGACGACGCGGAGCAGGTCGTGGAGCCACGACGGGCGGAGGAAGATGTTGAGGAAGCCGGGTCCCGCCACCTCGGTCCGGTCGAAGTGCGGGGGCGGGTCGGCGGCGAGCGCCGCGGCGAGGTCGGTCGCGACGTCGCGCGGCGACCGACCAGCAGGCTTCGCGACCTTCATCGCGAGGTTCGTCGCCCAGTCGCCATGCTCCACCTGCTTCGGGGGCTCGAGCGTGAAGCCGCCCGCTGGCTCGGGCAGCCCCATCGTCGCCAGTGCACGGCGGAGGTGGACGGCGATCTGTGCACGCATCGTGGCGGCGAGCGTACCGGCCGGTCCCCACACGACCCGATCGGATTGCCGTCCCGCCACACGCGCCAGGCGGACGCGCCCGGCGTGCCGGTGATCCGCCGTGCCAGTGACCCGCCGTGCCGGTGACCCGCGGGATCGTCGCGCTCCCTATCCTGGGGAGGCCCGCCCGCTGGAGGAGACGAACGATGGCCGCCAACGACTCCACGGAGTCCGTGAAGCCCGAGGTGCTCGACGCCGGGGCGCGATCCGGCGGACCCGCCAGCGGGCCGGATGGCGCCACGGCCGCCGCCATGGTCGACGGTGCTGCCGCCGCGATGGTCGACGGTGAGGTCGAAGGCGAGCAGGTCACCCGACCCACCAAGCTGATCCGCATCGCCTCGATGGTGCGGGGCATGCTCGACGAGGTCCGGCGGGCACCGCTCGACGACGCCGGACGGCGCCGCCTGCGGGAGATCCACGAGAAGTCGGTCGCCGCGCTCGAGGGTGTCCTCTCCCCCGAGCTCCAGCAGGAGCTCGCCGAGGTGGTGCTCCCCTTCAGCTCCGAGGCGCCCTCGGAGTCCGAGCTGCGCCTCGCCCAGGCCCAGCTCGTCGGCTGGCTGGAGGGCCTCTTCCACGGCATCCAGGCGACGATGTTCACCCAGCAGGCCATGGCCCAGGGCCAGTTCGAGGAGATGCGCCGTCGGCGCGCGATCGAGGGCGGGATCCCGGGCGGAGCACCCGCCGGCCCGGGCGGACCGCCCGGACCCGACGGATCGGGCGCAACCCAGCCCAGCGGATACCTCTAGGCCGACCAAGATGGTCCGATGACCGCATCCACGGTGCAGCCCACTCCCGACACTCCCAGCACTCCCGACGATCCCACCCGCGCCCCGGGATGGGAGCCGTCGTCGTGGCGCCACCGGCCCGCGGGCCAGCAGCCCACGTGGCCCGATGCCGCCGCGCTCGACGCCGCACTCGACGAGCTGCGCGCGATGCCCCCGCTCGTGTTCGCCGGTGAGGCGCGCACGCTCACCGACCACCTCGCACTCGCGCACGAGGGCCGAGCGTTCCTGCTCGTCGCGGGCGACTGCGCGGAGTCGTTCCAGGCGTTCTCGGCCGATGCGATCCGCGACAAGCTGCGCGTGATCCTCCAGATGTCGGTCGTGCTCACGTACGGCAGTGGCGTCCCGACGGTGAAGACCGCCCGCATCGCCGGGCAGTTCTCCAAGCCGCGCTCGTCCGACACCGAGACGCGCGACGGCGTCACCCTGCCCAGCTTCCGGGGCGACTCCGTCCACGACTTCGCGTTCGACGAGGCGGCGCGGCGTCCGGACCCACAACGCCTCGTGCGCGCGTACCACCAGTCGGCCGCGACGCTGAACCTCGTGCGCGCGTTCGCCAAGGGTGGGTTCGCCGACCTCTCCCGGGTGCACGCCTGGAACCAGGAGTTCGTCGCGAGCAGCCCGGAAGGGCGCCGCTACGAGGCAGTGGCCGGGGAGATCGAGCGCGCGCTCCAGTTCATGCGCGCGTGCGGGATCGACCTCGAGGCCGAGCTCCAGCTCCACGAGGTCGACGTGTACACCGCGCACGAGGCACTCCTCCTCGGCTACGAGGAGGCGCTCACCCGGCGCGACTCCATCACCGACGACTGGTACGACTGCTCCGCCCACCTCCTGTGGGTCGGCGAGCGCACCCGCGACCTCGACGGCGCGCACATCGAATTCCTCAGCGGTGTGCACAACCCGGTCGGGATCAAGATCGGCCCTGGCGTCACCCCCGACGAGGCTGTCGCCCTGTGCGATCGGCTCGACCCCAACCACACGCCGGGCCGGCTGGTGCTCTTCAGCCGCATGGGCGCCGACCACGTCGACGACGCGCTCCCACCACTGCTCGAGGCGGTCAAGGCCACCGGGCACCCGGTCGTCTGGGCGTGCGACCC